>CAJQNM010000609.1 GCA_905479665.1 uncultured Saprospiraceae bacterium | reverse complement strand
ATCTTATCCATGAGGAGTTCCATCCATGCAGGATGCTGATGCATGAAGGCTCTGGCACGAGAAAAAGTCTTACTGCCTTGCCCCTCGATCATGTATGATGCGAGGGTCCAGGGAGCGCCGGCAAAACCGATGAGTGGAACTCTGTCTGCAAGTAGCTCTCTTGTCTTGGCTAGTGCCTGGTAGACATAGTCCAGGCGTGCTGCTGCCGAAGCACCTGAGTCCAATTGCTCTATCTGTTGCTTGTCAGAAATTACCGTTGGAAATCGGGGACCCACTTTTTCTACAAGCTCGTAGTCTAGGCCCATCGCTTCGGGAATAACCAGGATATCGGAAAAAATGATTGCGGCATCAACACCGAGGGCGTCTACCGGCTGCACAGTCACTTCCGCTGCCAGATCGGGGGTGCTAACCAGCTCCTTAAAATTGGCCACATCTGCCCTTATCTTACGGTATTCAGGTAGGATACGACCTGCTTGGCGCATGAGCCAAACCGGCGGCCTTTCAGTTTGTTTACCACGTAGTACCCGAAGTAGGAGATCGTTTTGCATATCTTATTTTTAGCTTCGCACGAAGGTAGGATATTAGATCTCAGATACCAGACTTTGCAAATTAGATCATGGATTCTGGTCAGTGGATTCTTAGGTAATTAAAATAAGGGCTCAATATGAAAATTGCATTACTTGGATATGGGAAAATGGGGCAGATCATCGATCGGCTAGCCAGTGAGATGGGTCACGAAGTGGTCCTAAAGATCGACTTAAGGGGTCCCGATGCGTTAGATCGTCTTCATTCTGATCTGGTCGATGTAGCGATCGAATTTACCAACCCTGAAGCAGCTCCGGATAATATTCGCCACGCACTTGATTGCGATGTGCCCATCGTGAGCGGTTCTACGGGTTGGCATGATCAGTTTCAGGAAATCTCAAAATATTGTCGAGAAAAAAATGGTGCACTATTTTCTTCATCAAATTTCAGTATTGGCGTCAACGTATTTTTTGCGATCAATAAAAAGCTGGCAGAGATGATGAATACTATTGACAATTACGATGTCTCCATGCGGGAAGTGCACCACGTACATAAGCTAGACTCACCGAGCGGCACGGCCATCACCTTGGCAGAAGGGATTCTAGACCATTTGAATCGAAAAAAATCATGGATCGGAACTGAACACGCTGCTCCAGATCAACTGTTCATCCGATCTGAGCGCGAAGGCGAGGTACCCGGCACCCACGAAGTGACGTATCACTCGCCGATTGATGATATCGAAATTCGGCATACGGCACACTCTCGCGAGGGCTTTGCGGTGGGTGCCATTCGAGCTGCTGAATGGTTGATTGGACGGAAGGGTGTGTATGGGATGGAGGATATGCTCTTTTGAGATTTCGAGATTTTGAGATTTTGAGAGTGCGAGATGTCGAGATGTCGAGATGTGTGGGTCCCACTCCGAGGGCTGAGCGCTGCTCATGCCGGAGTGAGCCCTCTGAGTGGTGAGCGCTGCTCAAGCCGGGGAGGCCCTCTGAGCGGCCAGCATTTGCTGCGATTTACAGCAGTTATCGAATATTTATGCTGTGTTTTACAGCAATTATTAAGATATATTGCTGCGATTTGCAGCAATTTTATACTTTTGGGGTTCAAACTAGGTTGTGGACTATCTGTATCAAGTGTCAAGTCAACTGATTGGCAATGCATCAATATTGCCAAATCGAGTTGGGCCATTGAAGATAAATTGGGACGCCCATCTAAATCTAATCCTCGGTCTGAGGGGTGTGGGTAAAACCACTCTCCTACTTCACCAGGCAAAAAGCAGACTGGAGCAAGGATCTCATACACTCTATATCTCACTAGATGACTTTTACTTTCTGGACCACGGACTCTTCGAAACGATTGAAGCATTCTATAAGAAAGGCGGCGAATATTTATTTATCGACGAAGCACACTATCAGAACAATTGGGATCGTGCTTTAAAATTAGTATTCGATCGATATACCAATCTCAAGGTATCCGTGACTGGATCTTCCGCTGTAAAAATTCAGGATAGTAAGGCTGATTTGAGTCGCAGAGCGCATTTTCATACCATGCCGGGTTTGTCATTTCGCGAATATCTCCATCTGAAAGAAGGAACGCTGATTTCCGGCCCCTATACCTTGGAAAATCTCCTGAAAAATCATCGTGAAATTGCCGTGGAGTTAACCAAGGCACCTGGTTTACTTGGGCATTTTCATACCTATTTAGAGGAGGGATATTTTCCATTCTGTCTCAGAGAAAACACCAATATCAACAAGCAGTTAAAACAACTGGTGGAAAGTATTGTCGATATCGACATGAGTGTTATCAAGGGCTTCGCTCTTAATGAGCGAAGGCAAATCTTAAAATTTCTATTGTATTTAGCTACTAAGAGTCCTTTTCAACTTAACATCTCCAAGGTTTCTTCTTCACTAAAAGTTGATCGCAACAAAGTAATGCACTATCTACTTGCACTGGAAGAAGCCGGTTTGCTTCTTTTCTGTAACCTTCCAAATAGCAGTAAAGGCACCTTGACAAAACCCGATAAAATATTTCTGGCATCTCCCAACCTTTACTTCGCTCTAAATCCAGGGGGGCCAAACCTCGGGAGTGTAAGAGAGGCATTCGTGTATAATCAACTGACTTTAGCAGAATCTACCGTGACCCTGCACCCTGACTCAGACTTCTTAGTTGATCAAAAATATGTCTTCGAAGTCGGTGGTGCTGCAAAAAATAAGAAGCAAATCACTCATCTCAAAAATGACTATGTGCTCAAAGATGATATTGAAGTTGGATATGAAAATGTGCTGCCACTCTGGATGATGGGGTTATTGTATTGAGTGTGACAGGACAGTTTCTCCTCGGTAATATTGTGCTGGTAGTCACGATTGCATTACTTTTGAAAAGGCAAATGGTCTTTGCACTATGAACATTGATACTTCATATTACGAGCGCTGCATAAAAACACTCCAGAAAGCATATGATCTGCTCATGAAAGCTGAGCGCGAAGAGATAGACTACGACATGTACCGCTCTGCTTGCATCAAGGAGTTCGAAATCATTCTGGAGTTAAGTAGAAAACTACTTCGTATCGTTCTAAAACCATACTACCATTCATCTAAGGAAGTGGATAGATTATTTTTCAAGGACCTCTTCAGACATGCCGTCATGAGAAGTTTAATGAATGCTGAAGTCGGGGAAAGGTGGCTAGAATACAGGGATAATCGGAACAATACAGCTCACGACTATGGACTCAAATTTGCGGAAGAAACGCTCGTACTATTGCCTCAATTTATATCTGACTCAACAAGTTTGGTTCAGATAATTAAAGAGCACAACAATGCTACTGAGAAATAAAGACAGAGACCGATTATTGGCAATATTCTCTGCCTTAGATCTATCCATGGAAGTTTGGGCATATGGGAGCAGAGTGAATGGTGATGCTCATGAAGGAAGTGATCTTGATCTTGTCATCCGACCGAAGGATTTGGAGAAACTTCCGATAGAAAGCCTAATGTCCTTGAAGGATGCAATACGTGAAAGTAATATTCCTATACTGGTACAGCTGTTTGATTGGGCGCGTCTACCAAAACAATTTCATACGAATATTAAAGCAAGGTATGAGGTCTTTTACCCATCAGAGGGCTTCAAGCCCTCTGATGGGTAAAAGCCCTCTGATGGGTAAAAAGACCTTATTTCTCCTCGTCGACTTCTTCAAACTCCACATCGGTGACATCATCATCGGTAGGGGCACCACCTTCCGCTTCACTTCCGTTTTCTGTAGCTCCTGCATCGGCAGTTGCTCCATCGGCACCCTGCTGCGCTTGATAGATGTCTTGGCTAGCCGCAGCCCAAGCATCATTCAGCTTCTTGGTCGCCTCTTCCATTTGAGCCAAATCCTGAGCCTTGTGCACTTCCTTTAGCTCATTGAGAGCTGTTTCGATTGCACCTTTTTTATCGGCCGGAATTTTGTCCCCAAACTCGGTGATTTGCTTTTCCGTCTGGAAAATCAAGGTGTCGGCAGCATTCAGCGTATCGACTTGTTCTCGTGCTTTCTGATCATCTTCCGCATTGGCAGCAGCTTCTGCTTTCATACGTTCGATCTCCTCTTTGGAAAGCCCAGTTGAAGCCTCGATACGTATACTTTGCTCCTTGCCTGTACCATTGTCTTTGGCATGCACATTCAGAATACCATTGGCATCCATATCAAAAGTCACCTCAATCTGAGGCATCCCTCGTGGAGCAGGAGGCAGACTATCCAGAATAAAACGACCTACTGTTCGGTTGTCGCGAGCCATAGGTCGTTCACCCTGTAGTATGTGAATCTCCACGGAAGGCTGATTGTCAGCAGCTGTGGAATATGTCTTGGACTTTTTCGTAGGGATGGTGCTGTTCGATTCGATGACTACATCGTAGACTCCACCCATCGTCTCGATACCCAGAGACAAAGGTGTGACGTCGAGTAGCAAGACATCCTGTACATCGCCACTGAGTACTCCTCCCTGGATCGAAGCGCCAATGGCAACAACTTCATCTGGGTTTACACCCTTGCTTGGCTTCTTACCGAAGAACTCTTCGACGGCCTGTTGGATACGCGGTATGCGTGTTGATCCACCCACCAGAATAATCTCGTCAATCTCGCTCTTACTCAAACCAGCATCCTTAAGCGCTTCTTGGCACGGTTTCAAGGTACGTTCGATCAGTGTATCGGAAAGCTTTTCAAATTGAGCGCGTGAAATTTTCTGCACTAAGTGCTTGGGCACTCCATCGACTGCAGTGACGTAAGGCAAGTTTATTTCTGTCTCTGTGCCAGATGACAATTCAATTTTTGCCTTTTCAGCGGCTTCCTTGAGACGTTGCAAAGCCATTGGGTCTTTGCGCAAATCTATGTTCTCCGCTTGCTTAAATTCATCGGCGAGCCAGTCAATCAGTACTTGGTCGAAATCATCACCTCCTAAGTGTGTATCACCATTGGTTGACTTCACCTCGAAAACTCCATCGCCCAATTCCAAAATAGAGATATCAAATGTTCCTCCACCCAGGTCAAAAACCGCAATAGTAGAGTCAGCTCCCTTCTTGTCCAAACCATAGGCAAGTGCTGCCGCCGTCGGCTCGTTGATGATTCGCTTGATGGTCAGACCGGCTATTTCTCCTGCCTCTTTGGTTGCTTGGCGCTGAGAGTCATTAAAGTAAGCAGGCACAGTCACTACAGCATCAGTCACTTCTGTACCGAGATAGTCTTCCGCTACTTTCTTCATTTTCTGTAAGATCATCGCAGAAATCTCCTGTGGAGTATAGGTCCGATCTTCTATCTTAATTCGTACCGTATCGTTATCACCTTTCTCTATTTTGTATGGCATACGGCCCACTTCTCCCGCAATCTCAGCGTAACGTGAACCCATAAAGCGCTTGATCGAGGCGACCGTCCGCTCAGGATTGGTAATCGCTTGACGTTTCGCCGGATCACCAATCTTGCGCTCTCCGTTATCTAGAAAAGCCACGACCGATGGAGTCGTGCGGCGACCTTCGTCATTGGGAATGACTACGGGCTCGTTTCCCTCCATCACAGCTACACACGAGTTCGTCGTTCCCAGATCAATTCCAATTATTTTACCCATATCGATTATTTAGTTTTCTAGTATCAATTAATAAATTAGCATACTCAATTTGAATGCCAATGGCTCATTCTGCCGTTTTTGCATCCGTTTTTGCCAATATTGCGAATCGTACATGTCACAGACCGTTCCTGTTATGACAAAAAGTCAGAATTCCCAGCCATGAAGGAAGTTCTTAAGACGTCTCGTTTATACTTGCGCGAGATGAGTGTAGAAGATCTGGGCTTTCTCACGGCCCTGCATCAAGATCCTGAAGTGATGCGGTATCTCGGACCTCTCAAAAGCGCCCGGCAAGTGGCCGATCGACTGGACAGCATCATCAAAAACTACATGCTTCATCCTGGTTTGGGCATCTGGATGGCCTGTCACAAGGAGGATCATCTGCCCGTCGGTTGGGCATGTCTCAAAGATCTGGATCGCACGCCGAATATCGAGATCGGCTATCGCTTAGCACAGAAGCACTGGGGGAAAGGCTATGCCACTGAACTGGCGAGGGCCCTCGTTGACTATGGATTTGATCAGATGGAGCTCAATGAGATTTGTGGAGTCTGTCACCCAGAAAATAAGGGCAGTGCATCCGTCTTGAAGAAGGCCGGTTTGCTTTACCGGTCTATCGCCACTTATTATAAGGTAGAGGTGATGTTCTTTTCTTTGAAGAAAGGTCTCAGGTTTGGAACCTGAGGTAGGGAGGTTTGAGTAACTTCGCCACTCGTTAGATTTCATCCATGTCAGTACAAAAGGAAATAAAAAGAGTCACTCTCCATACGTTGCGGCGTATGAAAGAAGCCGGAGAAAAAATAAGTATGCTCACTGCATACGATTTCTCAATGGCTAAAGCACTGGATGAAGCAGGCGTCGAAGTGCTGCTGGTCGGCGACAGTGCAAGCAATGTGATGGCCGGACATGAAACAACGCTCCCGATCACGCTCGACCAAATGATCTACCATGCCAGCAGCGTGATACGAGCCATAAATCGATCAC
>CAJQNM010000608.1 GCA_905479665.1 uncultured Saprospiraceae bacterium | reverse complement strand
CATCCTCCGTCTCTCCGCTGTAAAAATTCATAAAATTTCCTCCAACAAAAGAGAAAATTATAGCCAATACAATTATGTAAAGTAGCGCAGTAACGATTCTTTGCTTTTCCGTTAATTGTATCTGTCTCATTTCTTAGTTCTGGTTGCACCTAACGGAATTATGGTATCCGGCGTATCCCGAAGGGTATGCCGTGATCACCATGTGTTAGCTTCTCGTCATTTTATTTTCATTTGCTCATATTCATTGTAATACCCAATACTTCTGAGTTCAATTTCTACAGATTCATCTTCATCTATTGGCTAGAATGCTATACAATATGATACATTTTTACTTCTAAGTTTATCTATAAATGCATTTAATTCCTTCAGTGATTCTTTTAGTGGTTTTTTGATAGCCCAATCCAGATTATATCTTGGTTTCTTCATAGGAATCGGATTAAAAGTTTCAATATGAAGTTCAAATTCGTTATCTACTAAGCTAAATTGTTCACCAAATATTCGGGTTCTGAATTCTAATTTGGATTCCTCAAATATTTCAAACAAAACTGTTTTTAGTTTGTCCAATTCTATAAAATCAATTGATCCACTTACTCTCATTATCCCACTTTTAATTCTAAGTGATTATATTCTTCGTCCTTTTCGATTCTATCCCATTCAAGGTTATTAATTTCTAGGAATTTGTATATGTTGTCATAATCTATGCTAATAAATTTCTCCAATAATTTGGGAATACTGAATTGGTTACGAGTTTCTGAGTCGACTCCCCAATTGTCAGTTAGTCTTAACATTCTCTCACCCTTTATTTCGAGTTCTTCTTGAACAATCGATAATAAGAGTTGGCCTTCGCTGAATTTTGCTAATCTACCTTTGCAAATTGTTGTTTGATAGTAACAAAACAGGATTTCAGTTTTGAATTCCTCTGAAATTCTTCTTAGTAGTTCATCATACTTATAAATTGAAACACCTAAGTTTAAGTACAATTGAACCCATTTGTGGTTATAGACATTACTCAATATCATTGTGTCATTTCCATTATTTCCATATTTCCACCATTGTTCCTGATTTACTATTTCCTCACTTAAAATTTCAAAGTATTGTCCCAAGTAAGATTTTATTTGATCTTGTTTAGTGTTATTTATAAATGCAGTTGAAAATGTGCCCATTAATGTTTTTCTAATTTTTGATGGAAGCTAACTCGTTTATATCCCACCCATCACCCCCGTAGAACATGCCACCCTTGTCATGTTATACGCCATAAAAGTGACTTTGCTATTCATAATTCCATATCATCTAGAGGACTTCGAACTGTGCGCAGGTCATTGCCGCTGAGCTGAGTATAGATCATTGTTGTTTTGGGCGATTGATGCCCTAATATATCCTGGACGTAACGCAGCCCAATACCTCGCTGGGTAAGATGGGTAGCATACGAGTGTCTGAGTGTGTGCAGTGTGATTCTTCTCTTGATGCCTGCCTTGATCGCAGCGCGCTTGAGTACATTGGCGGCACTACGGTTGCTGTAACGATCCTTACTCTGCCCTGTAAAGAGATGCCGACGAGGGCGGTAGAGATTGTAGTATAGTCGTAATTGCTTCAGCAGGACTGGAGAAAGCGGGACACGGCGATCTTTTCCACCTTTGGCAGAGCGGAGATAGATTAGACCTTCTTCACTACGAATATCTTTCACTTGCAGATCCAGCGCCTCTCCAATACGAAGACCTGACGAGTAGAGTAGCATTAGTAGTGTACGGTGCTTTACATTGGTAGTGACTTGGAGTATACGCTGTACTTCCGAAGATGAAAGAACATTCGGTAGTGTTTTGCTACGTCGTGGACGTTCGATATTTACCAAATCACCTACCTCCAGGCTATTAACACGTAAATACAGTTTGACCGCATTGATCCACTGATTTTGCGCACTGTAACTTTTACCTTTTACAATAAACTCATCATAATTGTATCGAGTAATGATGTCTATCGATATAGCATCCCATGACAAGCCATGATGTCTAGAGAAGAATTGGTGCATGAAACTCACATACGTTTTAACCGTGGTGGGTCGGTATCGCTTCTGCTCTAACCACTGACGGTACTCAACGATCTTCTGTCTAACCTCACAATGCAGAGGCACGTGTTTCTTACTGGCCTTACCCGATTTCTTATGCACTGGACTCTTGGGGTTAGTAGACACTGTTGGATTGGAGACCGGCGATCTTAGGTCGCTTAATTTGATCCAGACCTTTCCTCGACAATGGTTGACAAGCTGATTCAATTGCTGTGCGTCCTCTTCAATGTAAAAACAGCGATGTGATTTGGTCCAGCGCACGCCTGGGAAATCCAACAGGTGCTTTTTGACGGAAAGATTGTAGGGAAAAAGCAGACCTATTCGTGGTTTGCCCCGATGTCGAAATTGACGCAATCGAATCTCAACTGGTACCGCTGTGATGGATGAAGATGGGTTGGAGTGGTTTTGCATGATATGATGACATTAGTATTGGTGAGGTTGAAAAATACGAAAAGTAAAGTAATGACTCACAAGCATCGACCATTCGCCATCCGTTGCCAAATGTAAACCGCTTGGGCATGCTTTCTTTGCCGATTCCCAGGTGTGTAGCAAGCCAAACTCTCTGCGATTGTTCTCGGTGTCATCATGTTACGGCATCAATGGCCTTGGTATACACTACCCTACAAGCCCAACTTTTAACACGATCTAAATTCTCCAATGTTGTGCAACTATTGATGATAGCGATCCAGCTTTCTTGAGTAGTGTCTTTAGCGGTTTCCCTATCTTTTGTAATCCAATATGCTTTTTCACAAAAGATCTTATGATAGCGCTCTACGAGTTCAGGCAATACAGAAGGGCTACCGGCTTTGTACTTCAGAATTAGAAAACGATCCGTTGGGAAGACTGAGAAACAGCAGAAAGGTTCACTTTTTGCATAATCCGGCGATACTGACCCACCCATTCCGGTGAGACTGACGCAATAGACCAACTCTGCTAAAACCCAATTCGTGCAATAGGATTCGTTACGAGGTGCATTTATGCGATATTAGCAAGCACTTTGATGATTAAGGAGTGCTTCCAGCCCCGAGGCTTCGGGCTGGACCAAGATCCGGGTGATCTTGGAGCGACGAAACCGCGTGCGGACGGGTGGAAGCTAGCTATGGCAACGAGTCACCTTGGCTTGAAGTGCTTGATAATTCCTGAGTGATTTCACCTTTGGTGAAGAAATGTCCGGTGATAGTGCCATATGGCAAGAAGTACAAAAATTACTGTTTTTGGTAGAGCTCATAGATTCTAATGTACTGCTTAACAACATTTTTCGCAATTTGAGTTACGAAATGGATGTGATTCGGGTCAGGATTGCTTTGATAGACAGTTTTGACTCGGTTGTAATTTGATAGATAATGATCTACGGCCTTTTGCGAGTGGTTGGTCTCGGCAGCTACTATTTTGGGATCTTTTTTCTGTACGACAACTTTATAGATAATTTGTTCTTTATGAGTTAGGCATGGTCCCATATCGTGCAATGCTCCAGTATGAGGAAGGACAACATTGTGTTCTTTTTCATATTTCATACGCATGGTAGAGACCCAAGGCTGGCTTCTCAGAGTAAGTAAAGCAATATCTCTGTTAGACAATATTCCTCCTTGTGCATAAGCTTCTCGGATCATTCTTGCTATAGCCTCTCGCACGATGATTGAAACTTTGATTCCGTCAGTGTATCGCTTGATGTCGTGCTCATTGACCACAGTGAGAACAACGGGGACAAATTTCACATTTTTGGAATCAGCTCTAGTGTTTTGATCTAGAGCATTCCAAAATATTTGCCCTGGCATTAATGTCTCCCCAGGTGGAGACAATGACTGGAAGATTTTGAGGATCTCATCAGCGACACTTTGAGCAACGATCGGACCAAAGCACTTTGGGAATTCTTGCCGGAGAAACTGTTCGATTGCGGGTTTGACAAAACGCCTCTTGGCGGATTGATACATTTTGACACATTTAGGTGTAGGTAACATAGGGACTGTTGATTCTAGTGGTTTTTCGACGACGTTTTTTTTAGAAGATCATCCAGCTCCTGTTTTCTATGTTGCACAGTATCAGACAGTTGGAACAGCATTTGATATTCTTCGACAAGGGAAGAGGAGATATTGACAAGAAAAGCAATGGTAAAGACATCGTAATCTTGCTGCATCAGAGTCACGGTTCTTTTGAACTTACTGACATAATTTCTCACTGAACCTACACTATGAAAAGTCTTTTTAGCAATAAGTTCATACTCGTCACCAAGGAGCCATTGACGCACAATTTTTTTTCGATGAGTAATCGTACGACCCATATCTTTTACAGTAGATCTGAGGGGAGGATAAATATCATTACGTCGAAGGGCTTTGAGGTCTCTACAGATTGTTCGCTGACCACAATTAAATAGTCGATGTGACAAATCCTCAACAGTTAGTAGACCGCCCTGTTGAAAGGCCTCCAGACATACCCTCTGAATACGATGCTGTCGCAGACCCACAACACCTACCTCCTTACGTATATTTAAGTCCTCAGAAGCATCGTACAGAGTTAATTTAACAGTTACCACAGATGCATTCTCAAGAGATTCTCCTGGATGACAATCAGTCGATACAATAGTAAGAAGAACCTGGCCAGTTTTCACGGCCGAGGCATTGTCAAAGAATGGAGAATAGACATTGTATACAGTTGCTTGAATCGCTTTAGCCTCAAAAGAAGAACAACTGCAACCACGAATTATTTGGTGAAGAAACTGTTGATCTAAGTCTTTTTGCTTAAGTCTGAACCACTTCTGAAAGGAGGAATTATTAATCATGAGTAGAGGATCTAGCTTGAAGAAATTTTGCCGGCGGTAGCCCTGATTCCGCCTACGGCTCCATCAGGGCTACCGCCCCTAGAGGCCAATACTAGGCAAAAGCTAAGGCTTTTGCCATATGGCACAAATAATGGACATT
>CAJQNM010000607.1 GCA_905479665.1 uncultured Saprospiraceae bacterium | reverse complement strand
GGCCAGCTTGTGCTTGTTGAGTTTCATCCCTTTCTCAATTGCTTTGACCTCGAGAGTGGCATTTTACAGTATCCTTACTTTGCCGATGGCAAACCGATCACCGAGCAGATAGAACGTTCATACACGGGCACGCCTCTGGGTGACTCGCTTGAAATGAATCTTTGGGCCCATGAGCTGGGAGAAATCTTCAGCAGTCTGCTCCACTCCGGTCTGACTGTCACCCACTTTCGTGAATACGATTACTCCCCTTTCGATTGCCTTCAAAACCTACGCGAACGCTCAAAAAATGAGTTTGTCTGGAAAGAAAATGAATCATTGCCAATGCTATTTAGCCTCACTGCCAAGAAAAATGGGTGATTGTGGTATCTTGAAGGAGCATGCAGGGGATAATTCAATTTTTCAAGGACTTAGTAGAGCGCTCCGCATTTGGTGTCTGCGCAGCAATCGGTGAGCGACTCGGATTGAGTTCGGGACGTATCCGGATGTACTTTATCTATCTCTCATTTGTGGCTTTGGGATCTCCGATTATTATCTATCTGTTTATGGCTTTCTGGCTCAACATCGCCAAGTATTTTAGAAGCAATGAGGTCATGGCATAGTTCCTGTCAATCTCGCACAAATGCGAACGAGACCAGATTAGCTCCCATCTGCAACGCTTTTTCGCGCACCTCGGCAGAGTCGTTGTGTACATCTTTGTCTTCCCATCCGTCGCCCAAGTCAGACTCGTAGGAGTAGAAACAAATCAGTTCACCCTCCCAAATAAGTCCAAAGCCCTGTGAGGGTTTCTTGTCATGCTCATGCACCTTCGGCAATCCCTGGTCAAATTTAAATGTCGCGTGATAGATCTCATGATCGAATGGCAGCTCGATAAATTCCAGTTCTGGAAACACCTCTTTCATAGCTATGCGGACATATGGATCCATGCCGTAGTTGTCATCGATGTGTAAAAATCCACCAGCCAGCAAATAGGTGCGCAGGTTTTGAGCTTCGGCTGAGTTGAAAACAACATTGCCGTGGCCAGTCATGTGCAAAAAAGGATAGTTGAAAATATCGACACTACCCACCTCGACCGTAGCATAGTCGGGATTGAGCGCAGTGCCAAGTTTCTCATTGCAATAGCGAGAAAGATTGGGTAACGCCGTGGGATTGGAATACCAGTCACCTCCTCCATTGTATTTGAGCAATGCCAATTTTATGGTAGCCGTGCTCTCTGAGTCCACAAATGAAAAGAAAGGGAGTGCAAGGACAATAGCCAGAAAACAATATCTCTTCATGGATTGATAAACGTTTTTATGAGCAGTAAGTCGATATGCAAAGGTACTCTATTGATTTATTTCAATTTCAAGATCTCGCGCACCGGAGGTACTACTCCGTCGATTTCAAACTGATAGAGAATCGGATTATTGCTCCACAGACCAGAAGAGTCGAGTGGAGGAAGGACGAGCGTGTTATTGCTCACTGGCTGATAGTCAATTTCGTCTTCTACCCCACCATCTTCGGTGATCTTGTAAATCTTCCCCTCAGAAGGCCTGACCAGACACTCGTAGATGGCGTAGGCTGATCTTGAGGCTGGATCGAGTGATTCATAAATGAACGAAAAGACCGATAGATCAATGCCTTTGGCAGCCAAACTTGCCGCAGTGCCACAGAGGTCGACCAGGTCATTGCAGGTGTCCATACCATCTGATAAGAGGAAGACCATTTTCTTGTTTTCTCGGCTCGAAAACATGGTTGCCGTGCGCTGCAACCGCTGATTGAGTGGGGTATTGCCATACGGAGAGATGGCATCTAGTTTCATGGCAAAAGCTTCTCGGCTCACGCTGGCAATCGAATAGTCGAGAACCATGCTGCTCACGTCGCAATCCTGCCCGACTGATATGGCTCCCAAAAATGCCTCCCGTCGTAGATTGAGCGCCAGAAATAAAGAAAGCTGCTGCGCCACTCTGAATTTTGATGTCTCTGGTCCCCAGCCTACTGGATCATCCATAGAGCCACTCAGGTCAAGACAAAGAACAATCTCATCATATGCTGAGAGCTGTTGCAAAATGAGCTGATAGTCCTTCGGCAGTAGATTGTAATCAAGCACTGGAAGACGAGAAATATTATGCAGCGAATCGAGATTGAGTGAGTCGAAAGCTATCTGTAGACCACCAGAAAAGGAAGCAATCGTGTTGAGTTTTTCTGGCGGAATAGGTAATCCCACTGCTTCAAGCTTATTGTAAAGGGTATCCAGATTCCGCTGGGCATAATCATTTTCCGGATTGTACATGAGTGCCTCTCTAAAATGATCGATCGCCATGTAAATAAATTCATGCCGGACGATACAAACTGGACGTTTGCCCTTGTCCCGACTGCTGCTATGGCCTCTGGCTGTGATCGAAAGATAGCCATGGGCGTTGTGCACATCAGAAAAAAAGCCGTAGTCGGGTGTCTGCGACCTGCGAATTTCTATGAGTGATTTTCGTAAGCTCCGCTCGGCCAATTTATAGTTTGGCCACCCTCGATCATCAAGCATTTGAGCCACCCCGAGGTAGTAATAATAGAGTGCCAACTCATTGTGCTGCGACATCAGAAAAGGGTTATCCTGCAATACCTCATTGACCAGATCCGGACGCTCGAGTGCCAGCAGATAGTTCATCGTTGTATCAAATAACAGAGCATCGTAGCGGATCGCCATGCGATGATCATTAAAGAACTGTCGCATCTTTTTAGGATTTGACTGACGAGCCTGTTGCTGGATCTCGCTAAAGATCCTCTGAGAGGTGCTGTCCAGCACACCCTGTTGGGCACTCAGGTGCGTCATCGATACGAGCACGACAAATACACCCAGTTTTAAGTTGGTTAGATTCAATATCAGGAGGTTTATGTTCCTGAAGTAGAGCTTAGAATTTCAAACGCACACATTCACGATTTAGTGAAAATCACAACTTTGATTGTTGAATAATTCGACGAACGAGCTCAAAATCTCGGTTGATGGCCTGCATAGACTTGGGCACACGCGAAGATACCGGCCGTCTCCGTTCGAAGTCGTAAGGGTCCCAGAGAGACACCCTTGAAACCACTTGCCATAGCCATTTCAATTTCAGGCTTGCTAAAATCTCCCTCGGGGCCAATGAGCAGTAATATTTCCGATTCTGCCCAAGGACCTGTGAATAGCGGAAGCTCTTTTTCTTGTGAGAGATAGGCTATGCATTTCAACCCCGGGCTATTTCCACAGCTCTGAATCAATTCTGCAAATCTCTGTATGGATCCAATCTGAGGCAGAAAGGGATTTCCTGATTGCTTACTGGCCGCAAGCGCGATCTTGTGCATTCGCTCTGGCTTCAATTTTACTCTTTCAGAGTGATCACAAAGGATTGGGGTGATCTTCGCAAGACCCATTTCGGTCCCTTTCTCTACCAGTAACTCAAGGCGTGACGGACTTTTAGTAGGTGCCACCGCGAGGTGCAGCCGGTGCTTAGGAGGGTCGTGATGTATCGTCTTCAATATCTTACCCTCCACCAGCTCACCTTCATTGATGATCAGCTCGCAATCACTGATGGCACCTAAGCCATCGAGCACTGCAACCCTATCTCCCGATTTCTTGCGCAGCGCACGGATCATGTGTTTAGATTCAACGGCATCGAAAAAACATCGATCGCCTTCGTGTTTGGTGCTATAGAAATACTGCATGGGTAGACTTTCTCATTATTGATCGAAGTGCCTGAGATACGTTACATTTGCTGCGCTCAAAAACTTTGGGTTTGAAAATAACGTTTCAAGGACAGACGAAAACAGCATAGATGGGCTTTTTGGTGATGATTTCTCAGTTTTTCCTGAGTTTATCCATTCTTATTATCCTCCATGAAATGGGACATTTTCTTCCCGCCAAGTGGTTTAATACTCGAGTGGAGAAGTTTTATCTCTTCTTTGATCCGTGGTTTTCACTTTTCAAACGAAAAATTGGTGACACCGAATATGGAATAGGCTGGTTGCCTCTCGGTGGCTACGTGAAGATCTCCGGCATGATTGACGAAAGCATGGACCGCGAGCAAATGGAAGGCCCACCCAAGCCTTGGGAATTTCGCTCGAAGCCAGCTTGGCAACGCCTCATCATTATGTTGGGCGGTGTGACAGTCAATTTTATTCTGGGTTTTCTGCTCTTCGCGATGGTCCTCTTTATTTGGGGTAAAGCGTTCTTGCCTGCCGAAAATGTGGAATATGGCTACTATGTTGACTCACTGGCCATGGACATGGGCCTGAAGGACGGCGATAAGATTCTCAAGATTGGCGAAAAGGACTTTGAGGAGTATGATGTCGGATTTGTGCGCAAAGAAATTGTCATAAACGACGCCAATTCAATCACGGTTGAGCGCAATGGCCGAAC
>CAJQNM010000606.1 GCA_905479665.1 uncultured Saprospiraceae bacterium | reverse complement strand
TTGTAATTCCAGCGCTAAAGGGGCTGAAGGGGATTCCCAAGCTCGCGGGTAGGATGTGAGGGTGGCAGGATTGGCAAGCCCCGATCTTACTAGGGAGATTAATTGTGATTGGTACTATTTAAATACTAATTTGTTTCAATGTGATTTTACCCGTCGTGTGCGTATGCAAGGGGCTAAAGCCGCCTTGGAATGAGTATCTTCATTTTTTTTGTTTTGGCCGCATGTGGACCACAATAAAAAAAAGGAGAAGTGCCTGAGCGCTTCTCCTTTTTTTTATAAATAGTAGCAACAGTTTATTGCCTCAAAAATGTCTTGCTCTGTGATCCCTCCGCAGAGATAAGTTGCATGACATAAAAACCGGTGGGATAATCCAATAAGTCGATCGCTATTTCAGAATCTTGTGGATTGAGAATCTGATTGTACACTTGTTGGCCTTGCAGATTCACGACACGTACGTGACTGGCTGCAACCGTGCGATTGTCCCAATTGGCTCTAATAAAATTAGTAGCAGGATTGGGACCCACTGTCAGATTAAATGCCACAAGATCACGACTGCTTGAGAGTACTTCTTGTTCCAAGATAAGCGAGTCGGTTGTCACCTCATCTCCTTGAAAGCCATCCGCGTTGTTCACGGAATTGCCAGCGACGTAAAATTCGACTGCACCGCTACCAGCTGCTGGTGAGGTCCATTCGATTTCCCACTCGCCTGAAGTGCTGCGTTCACTGTGCTCAAAGTAATTTCGTTCGGCCACCGGTGTGATTTGCGTGCCCGTTGGAGCAGCTCCAAACATACCGGCATCCGCATTGCTGGAGTCGAGTGCTACAGTCTGGAAGCCAAACGCCGCAGCACCTTCACCCACTACCTTAATCCGCAAGGTGTAGGCGGTCTCTGGCAAATATGCGGTCACCGTATCACCACTTTCAGTCGTGACTGCAATGTCGACTGATGATCCAAAACTCCCACCACTGTGGCAGTTTGCACAGGTGCCTTCCGAAACCGGACCACCAGTACGGTCTTTGTCCTGGACGGCACCTGGACCGGAAGAGTGAGACAGGCAGATACCCCCTCCGAGTATGATTAAGAAGCTATAAATGAGTTGATTTCTTTTCATGTGTATTGGTTTAATAAAGAAAATGTGATGTGTGGTCGTGCATCCTGAAAAGAACACTTTTAGCGGCCTATACGCTGCCAGCTAAATGAACTTTCTCAGGGATGTGAATAATCACTGCGAAAGTACAAGACGCTTTTGCGTCGTCATTCAGAATGGAAAACAAGGTACAATAACTTCATAATAATCTTGATTTTCCTCTTTTATCCATCGCGGACCCTCACGCAGCAGTCGGATGGCTTCTGCTGTACAGCTAGTATGAGGACTTGACTGCAAATAGAATAGATCGGGACGTCCTTTTTGATCTAACGTAAACGTAATCAACACATTACCGGTCTTTCTGGCGGTGGCAGCCTCTACCGGATATTGACGATTTTGCTCAAGAAAAGTTTGGAAATCTGTTGCCTCATCGAGGTCCGCAATGTGCTCGACATGTGATTCAGTGGACCTTCTAGTTCGCTTTTGTGCAAAACTGTCATTGACAAATTTGTGCGAGGGAGCTTGCATCACGAGATCGCGTTTCTGAAGTTTATCGAGGCTCATGATGAGTGGCTGATATCCCTCTGCCTCAAATTGCAGGAATTTTTCCGCCGGATCTACGGTAAAAGCAAAGGCCCCCAGAGAATCAGAATAGCCTATTGGATCCGAACTGAGGTATGCCAACCGGACCTGCGGCAGAGGCAGTAAATCATGCTTGAGTACTCGGCCACTTGCCATCCGGAATTTCTCTTGTACTGAGTCTGAGACCGCGCCTGACCCAACGAAAGCTTCTTCTTGCTCAGCAGTATTTTCGATCTCGAGGCTGGCATCATCCTGGTCAGCAGAGGAGGTAATGCTTTCCTGCGTTTTGCTTTGGCTCTGCACTTGGGCAGCTGGCGTGCGGGCTTGCTTATCTACCGCCCCCCTGGGCTTTGCGACCTCCTCATCGTCGGGTTCTAAGGGTGAAAATACGACATCCATCTTTTCGTCCTGATGGATATCCACATCTCGTGTCTCCTGAACTACAGCGGCAAGAGGTTCCGAACTGTTCTTTGGCCAGAAATTCCATAATGATATTGCGACCAGGAGGGACAGGACTGCAGCAACTGCCAGAGGGGGGATCAAGAATCGAAGTTTGGCAGATTTCCCAACCCGTGCGGACAATTGCCCATGCAAAGTCCTCAGCACTGCATCTTGTGCTGAGTCACTGCGATGATACCCCAGATAGGCCTCCTTCAAAAAAGCATCTTCCAGCATGGCAAGCTCAATCTCCTGCTGCTCCGACGGGCTCAGGTTTTTTGCTGCGGCCTTTGCCAAAAGTTCCCTTTTGTATGCTTCAGTCATTGCTATCCTGCGATTTTTCTAGGCATATTTTTAAATTCCTACGTCCATTCTGAATATACGATCTCACCCGTTCGCGTGACTCTTCGATCTGGTCTGCGACCTCTTCGTAAGAATACCCCTGCAGGTAAAATAGTTCGATGCAGCGACGTTGCTCTTCTCGTAACTTGTCAATGCATCCGTGCAGTGCGTCGTGGTCAGGCTCTACATCGGGCTCATCAGCTGGATGCAGAATTTCCAATGAATGCATAAATTCTTCAGAAAAATGCTGCTGCTTAAATTTCTTTTGTCGACGCAGCCACTCCAAACAATGATTGCGAGTCACCGAGTGTAACCAACTCTTGAAATTACTTACCTCGTGACGGGCAAGCTTCTCGACGAGATGCTCAAATATTTGCATCACTGCATCCTTGCTCAATTCTGGATCGGGCATGATTTTTAGACAGACCCCATAGACATAGTCAAGATAGCGATCGTATAGAATCCCAAGTATGGCAAGATCCTTGGTCGATCGGTACAGATCAACCAAGGTTTGATCAGTATCGGCTGAGTTCTTTTTCTTTTGGTGTAAGAAACTCAATGGCTATTTATTTTCTCTTGAATTATGCATTTGTTGATAAAGCTGCATCAAAGGGGAAATTACACGTAATTATGAAAAGTATACTTCTTTTGACTTTTATTTGCCTATTCACTGTTTTGAAAGAAAGTACTGCGCCCCCGGTAGGTCAGATGCTTATGCTAAATGGTGTCGTGAAAAATCAATTCGGGCTTCCCATCAGTCATTGTCAGGTGAAAATTTTGGGTACGAATGATAAAACGAAGACCGATTCCGGAGGGTACTTTTCTCTCCAGAGTGATGAGGACAGAGGTATACTGGTCTTTCAGTCGAAAGGATTTCGGTCGCAGCGGCAGGCTTTTTCTCCCTCCCTAGTAAATTTTGAGATTCGGCTCCAACCTGATGTAGCTGAATCGGAAGAAACCTTCCTTTTCGTTTCTGACAGGAAGAGAGTCGGTCGCCCCTCCGTTGCAAACACCATGGGAGTATCATCTCCTTTTTTTCCGAGTGAAACCCGGCCGCAATTCAATACCGAAGGCTACGATTTTATTGCTGAGAATGGTTTCAGATCCGTGAAAGAGAATGCGCTGTCCACCTTTTCTATCGATACTGATGGTGCCTCCTATAGTAATTTGCGCAGGTTCCTTAAGAATGGAAATCCTCCGCCAAGGGATGCTATTCGTATTGAGGAAATGATCAATTATTTTAATTATGATTATGTAGAGCCTAGCGGAGTTGCTCCTCTCGCCGTAAATCACGAGGTAGGCGTATGCCCGTGGGATGAGGATCATCTATTGGTGCATATTGGCCTACAGGCAAAAAAGATGGATGCCAAGAAATTGCCCAATTCGAATTTAATTTTCCTGATCGATGTGAGTGGGTCGATGGCTGCGGCAAATAAACTTCCCTTGCTTCGATCATCCTTTAAATTACTAGTATCGCAACTAAGACCAGAAGATCGAATCTCAATTGTGACTTATGCTGGATCCGACCAGGTGGTTTTGGCGGGGGCATCGGGAGAAGAAAAGGAAGAAATCTTGCTAGCGCTTGATCGCCTTCAGTCCGGAGGAGGTACCGCAGGTGCCCAGGGACTAAGGACGGCCTATCGTTTGGGCAGAGATCATTTTATTAAGGGAGGAAATAACCGCATAATCCTCGCCACAGATGGGGACTTTAATATTGGGCCCAGCAGTGATGCGGAGATGGTCGAGCAAATCGAAGGGGCTCGAGAGTCAGGCATCTATTTATCTGTATTGGGCTTTGGCATGGGCAACTACAAGGATAATAAGATGCAGAAAATAGCGAACTATGGCAATGGTAACCACCACTACATTGATGATATAAATGAGGCTCGCAAGGTATTCGTCCACGAATTTGGAGGCACTTTATTTACAGTGGCAAAGGATGTAAAAATTCAAGTGGAATTTAATCCACTCGAAGTAGAGAGCTATCGACTGATTGGTTACGAAAATCGATTGCTGAATGACGAGGATTTTAACGATGACAAAAAGGATGCGGGTGAAATTGGTGCCGGTCACACCGTCACAGCCTTGTATGAAGTAATTCCTGTCGGCGTTAAGAACAAATACTCGACTTCGGTAGACACTTTGCGTTATCAAAAAGTGGAAGGTCGTTCTTCAGGAGGTATGGAGGGAGAGATGATGTACGTCAAGATTCGCTACAAGGCACCTCAGGGAAGCGAAAGCAAGCTCATGGAAGAGAAGATATTGCTGGGTAAAGTTGCCTCGCCATCTCAGAATTTCCATTGGTCTGCTGGGGTTGCAGCCTTTGGAATGGTGCTGAGGCAATCTGAACTCAGGGGATCTGCGAATACCGGCTTAGTCCTGGAACTGCTAGCAATGGGAAAGGGTATCGACCCATATGGCTACCGACAGGAGCTGATCGGACTGGTCGAGAATGTAAGTCTGCTGGCTGGAAATTGAAAAAATTGGCAAAAGAGCCATTTTTGATTTGGCAAGCTTACGGAGTGCGCTCAAGGTTCATCGAAAAGATTGCATTCGTAGGCCGATGGAGAGATCTTGCTGGCAGGAGTTTTCTCCATGGCGCGCAGAATCCTGTTTAGTTTAATATGCTGTAGCACTGCACTCACTTGGGCCTTTTACCTCAGATGAGAGTCTACTCAGCAGCCATGCGAACATAGTCCAGGCTACTCAACATACCAGCAATTCGGGTGTGTTCCAAAACCAAGAGGTGATGAGTCCCGTGCTCGATCATGAGTTGGGCCGCTTCTTGGGTACTTGCCTCTGGATCGATGATGATTACACTCTCTGTCATGATTTGACTGGCAGGAACGTTGTCATCAAAGGTGCCCACCAAGTCATTGTTTGTGACCATACCCCGAATCAAGATCTGCTCGCCCTTAATCTCCACAATGGGTATGGCACTGCATCTTTTTACTTTCATCAAATGGCGCACCTTGCCCACATCCGCATCAATGACGCAAGTCACCACTGGTGAGGTCATTATATCTTTTACACGTGTTCCCATAAGTTATTTGCTCGTACGGATCTAATATAGTGAACGGATATGTTATTCAAGCTAGTTGGCAAAGATGGTGTGTTGGCAAATGGCCCTCAATCTGTCTAAGGCGGCCATGGCCCCTCGCATGAAGAAGCACAATGGGGCTCCCCGAAGGGCGGGCATGACCACATTGGAATTATATCAAATCAAAAGTCGTCTAAGGGAGATTTGTGATATGCTTGCAAAGATGGTCGGTCTACTAGGTACGTAGGGTGGCAAAACTGATTGCGTTTTCGTCCCACAGTGCTGCATTTCGGATCGCGGGCAAGACCTCGGTAGGCTCCTGCACGATGGTCCAAATATCGGCGTGACGTGGGTGCATAAACTTTTCGTCGATGCACTTCTGGAGTTGAGCCTGAAGGGGGTCGTAAAATCCATCTGTATTGAGTACGATGATGGGATGGTGGAATTTGCCGAGCCGCTTCAAGGACATCGCTTCAAAGAGCTCCTCGTAGGTGCCGGTTCCTCCAGGCAGGGCAACAAGTGCATCGGTGTCGAGCAGTAGGCGATTCTTTCGCTCGGACATGTCTGTGACAAACTCAAAATCGACGACATCGGGATGGGCCCATTCCACATCCTTCATGAAGGTGGGCATGATGCCTTTAATCTTACCACCACCAGAGACCATCACGTCGGCTAGTGCGCCCATTAGGCCTACTGCACCGCCGCCAAATACTGCCTCGACATTGTGCGCTAGGAGTTCTTGCGCCAGAATTCGTGTTGCAATAAAATATTTGTCCGGGATAGCCGCGCTCGAAGAGCAATAGACAGTGACTCGCTTAATTTTCATATTTGCGATGAATAAGTTTAAATAAGTCCGGTCGGGAATAATGCCCTTCAGCGGAAAAATCCAAGCGGCTGCGTACCACCTCATTTAAATCGATCTCGGCATACAGAATACCTTCTTGATTATGCAGCGGACCAGCCAATATTTCTCCCATTGGGGATACAATTAAACTGCCACCTGAGCAGGTGGTCTGTCCGTCTGTCGAAATATATTTTCTAACCTGATCAGGATAATCTTTTTCCAGAAAATATTGATTGGCGGAGAGAACATAACATCGCCCCTCCATCGCGATGTGCTGCATAGAAGCAGCCCATCTGGGTCGGCTATCAGCCGTAGGAGTAAGGTAGATATCAATGCCCGCTTGGTAGAGTATGGTGCGAGCAAGAGGCATCATGTTTTCCCAACAAATAAGTGCTCCTATTCTACCCAGTGGGGTAGGCACTGTCTTGATGGATGTCCCATCACCTTCTCCCCAAATAATCCGTTCTGAGGCTGTTGGCTTTATTTTACGATGATGATGGACTAGTTTTCCCATGGGGTCAATGAGAAGAAATGTGCAATAGAGACTGCCCTTGAGATTATCCTTTTCAGTGATGCCAATGCCGAGAAAGATTTCATTTGCAGCAGCGATCTTGCTGAGCTGGTTGAATTCAGGACTATCTATTGTCATGCTTTGCTCCCAGTACATTTGCCAGATCTCGCGTCCCTCTGCGGTTCGATTTCCAACGGTAGCTCCAAATGACATCCCTCTGGGATAACCAGGCAGAAAGGACTCGGGAAATAGGACCAGCTGCGCGCCTTGCAAGGCTGCTGACTGTGTATGTTCGGCAACGACCACCAGCGTAGCCGGCAAATCAAAAAATACGGGGGTGGCTTGCACCACTGCGACTTGGAAGCTCATTATTAAGGAAACTTACTCTTTTCTATCTTACTGACAAACAGTACGCATGAAAAGCTTCTCGCGTGCTACCTATATTGCTCGTTACCCTCTCATTTTCTGATCCTGGTCCACTCATGAGCGAGAATAAGGCTCACTAGTGAGCCTACTCCGGAAAGTGCCATCTTCATAAAATGAGTCTATTTTGGACCTGCCTGCTGGCGCAGGCAGGCAGGTGAGATTTGCACTTTTTCGAGATTGGGTGATGCCTGATATCAGCCGATTGAGAAAAATGGAAAGATCGCCAAAAGAGCCATTTTTGATTTGGCAACCTTTTCGGAGGAGGCTCACTAGTCGATTGAAAATAATTTTTCGGATCTTCCGAAGCGTAGTAATACGATTTGGGATCATGCCGAGATCGCAGCTAAAGAAGAAAAGTCGATTGTGGCGGTGTGGAAATACCAACTGTATTTGTTACAGCACTTACTGAAAACTGAGTCGAGAAAGGGGCGCATTTAGATTGAAGGCCTTGCGAAAAGAAAAAGGTCTGGGCCAGGCTCGGAAATAAAAGTATCGGTTATGGACGATTGTATTTTTTGTGAAATAATAAGAGGAGATTCTCCTTCCTGGAAAATATATGAAAATGAGCACGTCTACGCTTTTTTAGATATTAATCCGGTAAGCCGTTATCATACATTGGTTATCCCCAAAGTTCATTGCACCAATATATTTGACATTGGAGAGAAGGAAATTAAAGAGGTGGCATCTGCCATCCGTCAAATCTGCGGTGACTTCCGAGAAAAATTGGGAATTGATAATGTACAGATTGTGAGTAGCAACGGGGCAGATGCTCAGCAAGATGTTTTTCATAGTCACTTCCACATCGTACCACGGATCTCTGGCGATGGTCAGAATATACGCTGGAAAATCCACCCCGAATGGCGTAACGAATTTGATGGGCTTCTCGGAGCCCTGGTCTAAATCTACAACCGGACTCCTCTCTCAAAGCCCTCCTTCTATCAATGGTCTGGAGACTACCCTGGCCAAACACATCCAAATCTCATGAGATACTTGCCCGGATGTTTGACTAGAATCAGATCTGTTGATGACCAAGATCAGTATTTGCAATCGATAAACGTGACATATTGACCTATGAGTATAGTGAAGAAATAATCAAGGAACTATGTCAGGAATCAATATTACACTATTTGGGAAGAACTCTTCCGTCTACGAGCATTTGAAATCGGGGCTGTTAAAAAATGCTGACAAATCTGGCTTGCAGATAAATTTAACGGAAGTGTCAGACACAGACGAGTTTATCAGAAATAATCTTAAACAGATTCCAGCTATCCAGATAGAAGAGCAAATTATCGAGCGCAAGGAGTTGGGTATTGAGATGTATCTGCAAGACATTTCCAAGCGCATTTTGGAAATTGCCAAACATACCAACACCAGAGACATCATCGTACCAACGGATTTCTCGAGTGCTTCGTTAAATGCAATTACCTATGTGCAGCGGATCATTGAGAAACTGTCCGGACATTTGACATATTTGCATGTGGCCGAGCCAGTCTTAGTGCCGACCATAGATGTATTATTTGTAGATCATGAGCTCTTGAGAGATAAAAGTGAGCAATTGAAGCAAATTGTCGCAGACATATCTTCAACGGCTGCTGAGACTGCACTTGTTGCCAAACCAGAACTAGAGACTCGGATTGGCCTGCCTGCTGATGAAATCGTTGCGCTGAGCCTTGAAAAAGCCGACCCATTCATAGTGATGGCAACCACTGGTGAAATGGGCTATATGAAGAAGCTTTTTGGCTCTGTGTCAATTTCTGTGACAAAAAGAGCAAAGTGCCCGGTACTACTCATTCCTGATAAGGCCATCTATAAGGAAATAGAGCGTATTGTCTTTTGCAGCGACAATGTTGCATTTGATTCGGGTCTAGCGAGTCAACTTGTGAAGTTTGCTCAGGCTTTCGAAAGTGATCTTCACATTCTGCATGTGCTGGGCAAAAATTCTGACTACAATCCCTCAGCGTTTCTGCAAGCACTCGGCCGCCTGTACCCAGAAGATAAGATTCATTATCATGAAGTAGTAGGTAGTAAGAAAGCAGAATCCATCAATTCTTTTTGCGTGAACCAAGATATTGATGTTATCGCTATGGGAAAGAAAAAGGCAGGGTTGTTCCACGAATTATTATCGAGGAGTTTGACCAAACGAATGGCTATCAATTCAATTTTACCATTACTAATTCTACATGACTCATGAGATTAAGAAAACTATTGGTACCCATGGACTTCACAGCAGTCTCTATCAATGCGCTACGCTATGCCATTGATTTTTGCAGTGACTGTGAGATTACGGCACTGCATGTGAGGTCAGGAATGTTGAGTACAAATGAGCCGGTTGGCATTTCAGCGGGAAAAACCGTGTTTGAGTTTTGGGGTGATGCGATGACTCATTTCATTTGCAAGGAATTGAAAACTGAGCAATTGCCCAAGAACCTAAGGGTAGCAGTACACCAAGGTTCAGTAGTGCCAACCATTGTTGATGCAGCGGGTGGGGATGGATTTACTCATATTATCATGGGTACCCGGGATAAGTACAGTTTTTTCGACAATCTCTTA
>CAJQNM010000605.1 GCA_905479665.1 uncultured Saprospiraceae bacterium | reverse complement strand
CCGTCGCTGTTACTTGCGCTGCATAAAGGCGACCCCGTGTCATGGGAATATTCCCCGTCATGGGATCATAGGCATAATATTCCCATGCGATATTCTCGATTTTTTCAAAAGGCGGTACAGATTGTTCATTAAATATCTCTTCGATAGATTCTTCGGCAAGAAGGACAGAATCAAACTCCAGAATACGAAGACTGTATTCCAATTGCGGAAAGGAGGTCGTGTTGGCAATCCAATTAAACTGGACCAATTCATCTTCTGGCAGTACTGCTTCATTGGTCGGGTAGATTAACTCGACATCGCCATGGCCGACTTCAAAAGGATCGGAGCAGGCTAGCGGTCCCAGATGAACGTCACCGGTCGACTCGTAGTAGAGGACTTCAAAACACAGCTCATACTCACCTTGGGTAAGTTCTCCGCCAGCCGAGAGATTTATATCAGTGCTCGTGTTAAGATCCTCAAGCAATAAATTTGCATAGGCATCACCAATTTCTCGACTGGTGACTACCTGAACCGAAAAAGGGTCTATTGATAATGGCAATTGTGGAAAGTAACCGTCGGCAAGTTCGATAAAGGTGCCGTCCGCATTGCCGCCCGCAACACCTTGCAGTGAAAAACGTAGATGATAGTCCAGAGGCTGGTCGGAGTGATTGTGTACTGTCACCATATAGTTGGCAGTATCGCCCAGCCAAGTCTGAAATTTCATTGGATAAGGGGGAAGAATATTTGTTGTGATTTCCAGGGGAATGGGCGTTTGTGCTTGTATGGCCACGCTACCTAATAGAAGTAGTATTCCAAAGAGTATTTGACTGTTCATGGTTAGAATCGTAATGAGTAATTGATCGAGGCGCGGTTTTCGTGAATTGATCCTGTAGCAAACTTTCGATCTAGTCGCAGCAGCTGCAGTTGGAGTTGTTGTTTCTCTTGTAATTGATAATTAAAATTCAGCGCATTGCGCAATGTCCATCCAATCCGAAGGGCGCCAGTGTCGTTGTAAGCAAATGATGTCGTCCAGGCTGCATTCAATTTCTTTTTAACCAATCGTTTCCGGGCACTAGCAGAGAATCCATAATTCTGACGACTTAACACACCATTGTAGTAATTGCGGTACGACAAGCCCGAAGAAATAGTAAACCCCTCTTGCAGCGGCATACGGACGGTGATGCTGGTATGATAACTCCGGTAGCTATCACCGGAAATTTCATCGCTGGCCACGGTGTTGAAATCTTGCAGTCCACCACTTAGTCTGAGCGTTACGGGTAGATCATTATCACCCAATTGATAATTAATATTGACCAACACGTTGGAAGTATTTACTGCATACGTGTATAGTTCGTCGAGTTGTATCAAGCGCGCCTGAAATTCTTGTTGAAAATTGGCATAGCGAATTGAAGCGCTCAGGGCGCGGGACAACTTTATCTGTGTAAGCAGGTTGAGGATGACCCGATGGGAGGTACTGGCCTTTCGACCACTTAAATTATTCTCTTGGATGCCCACATCGGCATTGACCAGTACGGTTCCTCGTCCAAGATTGAACTTGGTCCCGAGTGTGTAGTTCAAAACATCGTTGTTGATGTAGGCGATCGAAAGTGGGTCATAGAATGCTTGAATGTAGCTTATCTTAGCCTTGAGTCCTACCGAACGGAATCTGTATGATGCCGAGAAATCTCCGGCATAGGATACATCGGTTGATAAATTGGCATTAAATATTTCCTGATCAATCGATTCTGACGTTAATGAATTGTTGCCAAAACTTTGAGTGTTGTGCGTGAGGGCGGACAGAGCAACATTTGCTTGCAGACGCAATTTTCGAAAGAGTCGCAAGCGCAGGCTGCTACCAACGACCAGATTGTCCTGCGGGGTCGTTCCGGTCTCCCCGGAAGATTCTTCATCCCAGGTGCGAACCGCGTAGAGGTCAAGGTGGTTGTTTTCTTTGCCTAGGCCAAATGCTAAGCCGGCAGTGCGTCTTGTGTACGTGTCAATAGGTATTATGCCGAGCTGCAAAGTATCGCGGTAGGCCCGCTGATCTTTGGCTTTACCGTAGACTGCTTTAATTCTAAAAATACTCGGCGTGAGTTCGATACCTGCTCCTCGGATGGTGCGCCCAGACAGCGTGTAGCGGTTGAAATTCATGCGGGTATCACCAATGTGCAATTTTATCCATTTATACGATGGATTTAATTTCAATCGGTAAAATGTTCTTGAATAATTAAATGAGTGATCCCTAAGTGATACATAAAGGGGAAAATTAATTCCATAAATGCTTAAATTTAGTCGGCCGTAAAGACCGTAGCTTAAAGGGGCATTACGCTCTATCCCATTTGTGCCATACCATGTGGTATTGGCGGTCAGTGAACCCGAGGCCGTGAAGGGTTTTGCCTTGAGAATGTTGTCGACGTTTTGAGCATTTGCCATCGTAATCGACATCAGGAAAGCAAGTGCTATTGATAATAATTTACACATGTCGGTCATTTTGGAAATACACATAGGCATGGTGCGTAGGTATCAATCGGGGGCAAATAAGTATTAGAGGTACCACCTAGCAGGTCTAGAGTTCCCGATTCCAGTGAACCATCATCAAGCCACCAAAAGCTAATCTGCCTGCTAAAAATAATATCCGACGATGTAGAACTTAACGGATGTATACCTGCAGTGTTTATCAGATTTGTGATCGAGGGATCCACTGGCAGGATGTAGCCACTCGGAAGAAGGCAATTGTTCAGATCCCGCAATGCGTTCACTTCTCCTGCTCTTGGTAGGCGGCCACCTTGTACCGAACAATATGTACCTGCATCGATAAAACTTAAATAATCCAATGTGAAATCTGAGCCCAATGCTCGGCGAAACACCGCCTCCAAGGGATCATACGTAGTAGGTTGATTTAGCAGATCACTAGGAAGTTTCACAAAGTCAAGTACAACCGTTTCTGAGGTATTTACATCCATGATGGACGGATCAATGCAGTTTTGTAAAAATCGCGCGCCAATTTCGATCGAACAATTTTGATGTGTATCCGTGATTTTGGCCGGTACCCCTGTAAGATCATCAAGCAAATCTTCAAGAAGATCTAAGCCGCTAAGAGTGAGCATCGATTCCATATTATAACTCACCGTAGCAGTTTGTCCTCCAAATTCCATCTTGTAGGTTTCCTGCTGACTAGAATTGAGGGACGAGGACTCATGAGTATACACGCCAAACACAACTGCCGCTGATCCCGGAGTTTCGGTCTGATAAATATCAACGTAGCTGCGAGATAAATCGATATTCGCGCAATTGTCCGGCCAGCATAGTTTCTGATGGACGATCTGATCATCACTGGCGTATTGTGTGGTGGTTTCGCCAGAGATCCAGGGCCACAGCGAATATTCGGTCGCAAAAACCGGTACGGACACATCTAAGAAGGAATTGAGAAAAGAGGCGCCAGCCACATTAGCATCATGAAAAACATAAGGCTTCACTTTAAATTTAGGGTCAAAGCAACCTTCTAAAAAAATACCATTTCCATCAAATAAATTGACCCCAAATCCTTCACTCTGATATTCAGCGTAGAGGTCGACGACATCCATGCCCGCAATGGCAGAAACCGATGCAGATAGCGAAGTGGCAATCGTACCCCCAATAACCAATGCTGATGAGTTTGCCTCCCCACCGACCGCACCCCCAATGCCAAGGCCCAAACCCACTTCGATTGTTTCATTGGTGCCTATCAGGCTCTTTATATCCGGATCAAAAAGTGACATAAAATCAGTCTCTGAGAGTTCTTGATCGCTACCATCCAGGATACGCACTTCGCCCAGACCATTCTCCGTGCTAATCATCTCCAACGTCACGGCTGATGTCATGGGTAGATTTAATTCAAATTGTATATATCCCTCACTTGCCATCGAGAAGATGGGTACAATCACTAAATCAATTTCCACCGCAATTAAAGGTGTCTTAATCGGTACATATATCTGGTATGGGAGGCTCTCAAAGGCCGGTAGATAATCAATAAAAGACGTCCATCCTGGACTAGCGGTGGTACCTTTATGAGCATTCAAAAAACTCTTGACGATATCGTCTTGCATTTTTTCATTGAGTGTTTTTTCAGGACTGTTGGTGAATATTCCATCAATTAGATCATCCACTCCCTGCAATTCTGCTTGGATATCCGATTTACTAGAAATTCCAAGTTTCCCAGTCAACTTGAATTCCTTGATCCGAAAATTATCGATGCGGACGCCTGAAAATGACAGCGCATCCTGATCTAGATCAAGTAAACTGACGGTACCCTCGACATCAATGACTGCATTGGCATCGACGATCGGTTCATAATCAGGTTGCACCGTATTCTTAATAAAGGATTTAATACCTGTTTCAGCCGCGTTGAAGAGCGCATTGAGTTGAGGAGCTAGTACATCGCTAGCCTCCGTGAGGGATAATGGATAAGGCAAGATGTAACAGCTATCTCCAGTCTGCAAAAATCTTCCGGTGTGTGAGGTTGGATCCCTAAAGAATCCGTCCGAAAAATTAAAATAATAGTCGTCGAATTGCTCTTCCAGTGTCGCCGTCCTGGTTTCATAGCTCATTTTTCCTCCCAAATCAGAGACGCTGATTACTCTTCGGCAGATGATATCGTCACGAGGAGTAAAAAGCGGCGTCATAACCACATCACCTACGCGGATAGAATCAGTCAGTGAGTAGGACTTCTCTATTAGGAGCGAGGAGTTGGTCTTACTTACTCGGCCATCTGAGACTGAAAGCGGATTAAGTATACGCACATTGCTATTGAGTGTATAGGATGTAGCGCGGGTACTGACCGTCGTTTGGGTAAGATCAACTTCGCCATCGAAAAACTCTTTCTTGCACCCACCCAGTAACAACAAATAGATCCCTAGCCAGGCCAGCAACAGCATAAAACGATAGATTTTCATTTGGGTTTGCTTTGTCCTCTTTACTGCCCGTCCCTTGCGGGAAGACAGTAAAGAGGGTTCAAAAAATTGATTGCTCCATTTTTGCCTAATTGCCCTTACCCAGTGATGAGGCCGACTCCAACACTGCCACGCGTTCGGTGAGGTTAGCATTTTGTTGTGCGAGCTCTTTCACCGCATTAATCAGCAGGTAGGTAAAGGCATTGCCGTCTACTTCCAGATAGTCCATACCTGTATGATTCTTTCTTGGCCGGATCATTTCTGGCATCACTTGTTTCAACTCTTGTGCAATCACCCCTACGAAGGTCTGATCGGTGGGCTGATCCATCTTACCATTGTAGCGGTAGGTCTTGGGTTCGATCTGGAGGATCTCACTGAGACCCTTTTGATAGCCAGCAATATCGGTCTTCAGTCTTCGATCGGAGAGTGCAGCCCAAGGTCCTCCTCCCGGCTTAGCAGCGAGACCATCTAAAAAGAAATCACCTTCCATATTCAAGTCACCTTCTTGGTTTAGGGTACCGAAGAAGTCATTGGTACCCACCGTCATGAGAGCATTCTTGGGTCCGCCTCCGACCACCAGTAACTTGTGCTCTTGGTTTTGATTGAGTGTGCCTCCAATAGTCATTTCATCCTCGATTTCGATGCCTCCAGTGGCATAGATACCCACGCTTCTCTGGCCGTTGGTCTTCTTAAACTCCAGGCTGCCGGTAGCTCCTTTGAGATCAACACGCAGTCGGTTTTGATCATCGTATGATTGTAGATTTGCTCCGGTCACGTCTGTGCGGTCGGTACCATCGTCGGCCATGCGAACCTTGCCGGTGATGTACTGGATGCCTTGATTAAAATTTGCCCATTTGCTCAGGCCCGGTACACTCTTAAGATCGATGACCTTGTTGGATTTGGTCAATCCAAGTTGGGCGCCATTGACGGTGAGATCCTGAATCTCATTCTGCGGTCCGGAATCTGCATCTCCGCTGTTGATGATCTTTCCACCCTGGATT
>CAJQNM010000604.1 GCA_905479665.1 uncultured Saprospiraceae bacterium | reverse complement strand
ACCTCCTGCTTCCCGCATAAAAGTGTTGATAATAGCGGTGTCTAACCTGCCGCCTCCCACGATAAGACAAGCACCATTTTTGGGCCCGCTGGTTTGGGCATCGCTAAAGCCAGGGCAGATGAAGAGAATCAAAGTAAGAAGACAGTACAATTGTTTCATAGCTGATTGGGGGATTGGGTGATTGGGGGATTGGGTTAAATGGGGGAAATGGTGAAGTGGGTGTCTCGATATCTCGATGTCTCAATGTCTCGATGTCTCGATGTCTCGATGTCTCAATGTCTCGATGTCCCGATGTCTCGATGTCTCAATGTCTCAATATGTTAACTTTCCATCAGTGAATATTGAGCAACGCACAAGTCTGGTGAATAAAATTGCGACTGAGTTGGGGTTTGCAGCAGTGGGGATAAGCAAGGCTGAGCGACTAGACGAGCCTGCCCGCCGATTGTCCGAATGGCTAGATAAAGGTCACCATGGCGAGATGAGCTGGATGGCCAATCATTTTGAGAAGCGCGTTGATCCCACTAAGCTGGTGCCAGGAGCGAGATCGGTTGTCAGCTTGATGTACAATTATTACAGTGACCAAGCACAACCTCAGGGAGCACCTCAGGTAGCGAGCTATGCCTATGGTCGTGATTATCATAAAGTGCTGAAGAAAAAGTTGAAAACTCTTCTAGAGCGCTTGCGAGAAGAAATCGGCCAGATCGACGGCCGCTGTTTTGTAGACTCCGCTCCTGTCATGGAGCGCGAATGGGCACAGCGTGGAGGTCTGGGCTGGTTGGGGAAAAACACCCTTTTGCTCAATCGAAAGAAAGGATCCTATTACTTTCTGGCCGAACTCATCATCGATCTTGAGCTCAATGCTGACCATCCGATCAAAGATCACTGTGGTACATGTACGGCCTGCATTGATGCTTGCCCTACAGATGCCATATCGCCCTCTGGGTACGTACTGGATGGCAGCAAATGCATCTCCTACCTCACCATCGAGCTCAAAGAAAACATCCCGGAAGAATTTAGTGATCGACTGGAAGACTGGGTCTTTGGCTGCGACATCTGCCAGGATGTTTGTCCCTGGAATCGATTTTCCAAACCGCACTCAGAGCCAGACTTTGAGCCTCGATCTGAATTTTTAGAAATGGATCGGAGCGACTGGTACGAAATGACTGAAGAATTATTTAATGAGGTCTTTAAAGGCACTCCCCTCAAGCGTGCCAACTATGCGGGAATACGAAAAAACTTGAGGGCGATCGAACCCTCGTCACTTGACGGTTCGGGCTGAGAATGCATTTGTCGGAGAGGCCAGTGACACCACTGCCTGATTTGAGGAAGAAAACTAGAGTCTGGGCATTCCTTCTGGCTGCCATCAGGTCCTGATTCCTGATGGCAAGGATGTGATTATCGACGAAGATGAGGCCAGCTGCTATGGCATCGAAGTGCAACTTGGAGGCTCGCTAGCAGACCGACCCGGAAAAACACTGGATGTGAAACTATCCGTGTTTTGAAAGAACCACAAAAAAAATCAAAGATTGAGTCTAGAGTCTGGTATCTGCTGTCTAATATCTAGTCTTACGAATCTTGCTTGGCAAACACCTTTTTCAAGAGCTGAGATGTACGTGCTCCGACATCGCTGCGGATCTTCTTTTCCTCGAGTTCTACCATGCCAAACATACCAGCCAACGCCTGGTTGGTGACATAGTCGTCCAAGCGGGGGTTCACTTGATCTACAAAAGGAATTTTGTTGTATGTAGTGATGGCTTTTTCCCAATATTCAATCGCATTAAATTTATTGAGTGAGTTGACGATGACTGGTTGAAATTCGTCATACAATGGTCGCGTAGTGGCACCTTCCAAATATTCGGTAGCTGCATTATCCGCACCCAAAAGAATATTTGTGGCATCCTCAAAGGTCATGGCCTTTATCGCATCTAGAAAAATCGGTTTTGCAGATTTTGCAGCATCTTCTGCTGCTTGATTTAGCTTTTTAATAATCTCATTCTCAACAGTCGAGAAACCAGGCACCTTGCTCAATCTGTCAGTCACCTTGCGTGCCTCGACAGGCAAGAGAATTTTATAGGGACTTTCGAAATAGCCTTTGTCTTTTGATAGTTCATCAGAACCTTTAGAAACGCCGATCGACAGGGCCTCCTTTAAACCTTGAGCTATTTCAGTTACTGAGGGATCGCCCAATGAGGACTGAACCTCCTGCAGGATATCACATGAAGACAGGAGCAAGAGACTAAGCAAAAATGCTGAACGTAACCACATAATTAATTTGTTTTTTCAATGTATAAGACGGAAGATCCGGCCAAAGGTATGTTAATGAAAGGGTAAAACGCTCAAGAGATCCGCTCCATTGTAATCTCTGCATAATCGACCGCACCTCCTACTTGAGGTCTGAGTTTACGAATGACCACCGTAACATGTGCTGGGAATGGGCTCGCCTCGACAACCTCGCCGAGAATACTCTTTGCCACAGTCTCAATCAGGTTTTGTGGAAAGTTCATATGTCGGACACAGATCTGATAGATTTTTTCATAATCAAAGGTATTGTTCAGGTCATCGTCAAGCCCCAGTCTATCCAACTCAGAAGCAATGATCACATCGACTTCGTAGTCATTTCCGACAGTTTGCTCCTCGGCATAGTATCCATGAAAAGCGCGAAACTGCATGCCCTTAATCGCAATTTTATCCATCTTTGATCCTTATATGACAGGGAGCAAGATAAGTTTCTCGAAATGCAAATAGTGGATATTTAAATTGAGTGTCTATGGCCGGAAGTTCAAATCGATTTACTGGGCACGACTATTATAAAATAGACGATCTTCTTTCGGAAGAGCATTTGCTCGCACGCTCCTCCGTGCGTGAATGGGTCTCTCAAGAAGTATGTCCCATCATTGAGGATTTTGCGGATCGACATGCCTGCCCCACTCATCTTTTTAAGGAACTTGGAGAAATCGGGGCCTACGGCCCGAGCTTACCCACTGAGTATGGTGGAGGTGGGATGGACGAGATCTCGTATGGCATCATTATGCAGGAGCTCGAGCGTGGTGATTCGGGCATCCGTTCGATGGCATCGGTTCAAGGTTCACTGGTCATGTACCCCATCTTCCGCTTCGGATCAGAAGCCCAGAAAAAGAAATATCTCCCGAAACTTGCCACTGGAGAATGGATCGGTTGTTTTGGCCTTACTGAACCCGATCACGGTTCGGACCCCAGTGGTATGCTCAGTCATTTTCGCGATGATGGCGATAGTGTCATACTAAACGGCTCCAAAATGTGGATCACGAACTCACCAGTGGCAGATGTGGCGGTGGTTTGGGCAAAGAACGAAGCGGGAAAAGTACAAGGATTGATTCTGGAAAAAGGAATGCCCGGATTTTCTGCTCCGGAGATACACGGAAAATGGTCCCTGCGCGCATCCATCACCGGCGAGCTGGTCTTCGAGGATGTCCGGGTTCCGAAGGAAAATATTTTACCCGAAGTGAGCGGTCTCAAAGGCCCACTTTCGTGTCTCTCAAAGGCACGGTATGGCATCGCCTGGGGGGCCCTAGGAGCCGCCATGGATTGCTACGATTCTGCGCTGCGTTACAGCTTAGAAAGAGAGCAATTTGGAAGACCAATTGCGGGTTTTCAACTCACACAGAAAAAACTAGCCGAGATGATCACTGAGCTGACCAAAGCTCAGCTATTGGCTTGGCGATTGGGTACTTTGGCCAACATTGGCAAAGCTAGCCCAGCTCAAATATCGATGGCAAAACGCAACAACGTACTCATAGCCCTGCAGATAGCACGAGAGTCCCGCCAGATTCATGGTGGTATGGGGATAACCAACGAATATCCAATCATGAGACATATGATGAATCTAGAGACCGTACTCACCTACGAAGGCACCCACGACATTCATTTGTTGATCACCGGCATGGATGTCACTGGCCAAAATGCATTTAAATAGAAAGGTAAAATCAGATTGTTCGCAGAAGTACGTTAATGAAATAATAAATGATTTTTGCCACCAAACTTATTTTTATATTTTCTCATTTGTACGTAGAGCTAACGCTGTCATGAGATTCAGGCTTTTCATATTCCTCGCATCAATACCTTTCCTTTTGCAGGGTCAGGTAGGTGAGATCGCCTTGTACAACCCTTCATTTGAGGATATTCCGCGTTCGAGTTCACCTCCTAGGGGCTGGATCGATTGTGGTTTTCCAGGAGAAACTCCACCCGATGTTCAGCCATCCGGCGATTGGGAAGTCTATCGACCGGCCTATCATGGTCATTCATATATGGGTCTGGTCGCCCGTGAAAACAACACCTGGGAGTCAGTAGGTCAGCGGCTTACTTCATCTTTGCTCAAAGGCAAATGCTACAGCTTTAGTCTCTATATGTGCATGTCTAGTGAATATTGGAGCCCGGCTGTACCAGACTCGATCTCTAACAAGGATGCATATATGAAAGTCGATCCTCCCAGAAAGAACTTTAACAAACCCATCGTCTTGCGTGTCTGGGGTGGTGATGGATACTGCTCTACCAAGGAGGTGCTGGCCGAAAGTGGACCTGTGAGAAATACCTACTGGGAAAAATACACGTTCAAATTTGAGCCTGAGCGTGACATAAGCCACATCATTCTCCAGGCGTATTACAAAACCCCGGCTCTATTCTCGTACAATGGCAACATACTGGTCGACAATGCCTCTGTCATCACCATGATCAGTTGCGATGAGAGCGAGGCTGAACTCCTTGCTCCCGCCGTCCAAATACTGCAGCCAATCGAAAAAATTGATCCAGTAAAACACCTGGTCAAGATAAGTGCAACGATCAGGAACATCAATTCACGCAGGCAAATCAAGTTTAAAGTAAATGGAGCGCTGATTAAAAACTTTGACTTTGATGGAGCCACAAGTGCTTTTACGACCCAAGTATTTCTTAAAGGAGGGCGAAATACCATTAATATCGATGCCAAAAATCTGGCCGGTGAAGCTGCGGATGAGACCTCCGTCTATATACCGGAAAAAGCTGTAGCACAGCAAGAGGTACCTCTGCAGGAGGAGCCTGAACCTATCAAAAAAGAAGCACCGCCTCCTCCCCCACCGACAGATTTTAAGCTCTTACCTGAGCTCAACAAAATCGAACCCGAGGCGGGTCAGATTTTCAAAGTGAATGGTTTGGTTTTTTTAGCCGACTCTTTCCGAATTGAAGTTGAATCTCAAGATGTACTCGACGAACTCTACGAGTTTCTCAAGATCAATCCAGAGGTGACTGTCGAAATCGGAGGTCACACCAACAACACACCTAAGCATTCGTACTGTGATGAACTCTCGCAGAAACGAGCGGATTCAGTGGCTCAGTATCTGGAGGAAAAAGGGATTGATGATCAGCGAGTACGAGCGAAAGGGTATGGCAAGCGTCTTCCTATTACCAGCAACAAGACGAAGGAAGGACGGATAAAAAATCAGCGGGTGGAGATTAAGATCTTGAGTACCACATAAGGAATTAGTTGTCGCCTGCCTTTTTCTCGGAGTCTCGCTTCTCGAATTCTTATTTCACCATCTCCACCCCAAGCCCCAGCTCCACCAGATCCCTCCAAAACTCGGGGTAGGACTTGTCGACCACATCAATGTCTTCAATCTTTACTGGATTGATCCAGGCCAATGGAGCAAGAGCCATGGCCATACGATGATCGTGGTAAGTGGCAAAAAGGGGCGGATCTTGCCAAGCAGGCTGTCCGTCAACCATAAACGTTTCTTGGTCCGTCTTGGTAAACCGAGAAGGCAATTTGGCAAATGCCACTCCTATCTTACCGAGCTCGGTTTGTAAAGCTGCAATGCGATCAGTCTCCTTGATGCGCAAGGTATCTAAGCCCGTAAACAAAGCTGGCATTCCTAACCCTGCACACACAGCTGCCACAGTTTGGGCGATGTCGGGACACTCCAGGTAGTCGTGCTCGATCATCTGTCCCCGCTCTTCAGCCTTCGTCAAATGCAATCTTCCTTCTTTCCAGGTCGAGGCCACTCCTATTTTCTCAAATACTGAGGCACAAACGGCATCACCCTGCCAGCTGTCTTCAAAGAGTCCTTCGAGGACGATATCTGCATGAGGTGCCAAAGCCGCTGAAGCATAGTGATAGGAAGCCGCAGACCAATCAGCCTCGATCGTAATCGGTCGAGGCTGGTATTGGGCCTCTGGAATCTTAATGCAGTTGTCTTCAAAAGATGTATCAATACCAAAGTAGGCCATGGATCGAAGAGTCATCTCCAGGTAGGGCCGAGACACCAAATCACCCACCAAATTTACGGTGAGTCCACCTGGTAGACATGGACCAATCATGAGCAGCGCAGAGATAAATTGACTGCTGATATCTGCAGGAATATCAATTGCTGAATTGATCTTCAGCTCGCCAGGTGCATCGATGACCAGTGGCGGATAGCCTGATTTTTTTTCATAACTGATCTTAGCTCCGAGACTATTGAGTGCATCGACCAGCGGACCGATGGGGCGCAGCAACATACGCTCAGAGCCAGTTAAAATTTGGCGGCCTGGCTGTAGGGCTAAATAGGCGGTCAAGAAACGGAAGGTAGTCCCTGCTGGTCCGACATCATATACCTCTTCTTTCGTCTCCAGTAATTTTTGCAGCGTGACCGTATCCGCTGCTGAGGCAAGGCCCTCGATTTCAAAATCTGTGCCACTCAATGCCCTGATGATCAATACCCGGTTACTGATGCTTTTCGAACCCGCAAGTCGGATATGACCGCGTGCCTCTGACTGGTTTGCTCTGACTAAAAAATTCATTCCTCCTCGCTATACCCTTGTGAAATTTCAAATGCTCCAATGATTTCCTTGACCAGGCGATGACGCACTACGTCTTCTTTGGTGAGACGAACAGTACGTATGCCTTTAAGGCCCTTCAATATCCGGATGGTATCCCGAAGACCAGATCGCTGGCTACGTGGCAAGTCAATCTGAGAGAGATCTCCGGTGATCATGCATTTAGCCGAAGGGCCTAATCGTGTAAGAAACATCTTCAGCTGCGTCGTCGTTGCATTTTGCGCCTCATCCAGAATAATAAAGGCATGATCCAGCGTCCGACCACGCATGAAGGCCAGAGGTGCCACTTCGATCGTGCGGTTGGTCATAAACTGCGTGAGTTTGTCGAAAGGAATCAAATCGTCCAGCGCATCGTAAAGCGGCCGGAGGTAGGGATCAATTTTTTCCTTTAGATCACCCGGAAGGAAGCCCAAACTCTCCCCTGCTTCAACAGCAGGTCGGGTTAGAATTATTTTCTTGACCATGCGATTTTTTAAGGCTCGCACCGCAAGAGCTACCGACGTGTAGGTCTTCCCAGTGCCGGCAGGACCCACGGCAAAAACAATATCATTCTTTCCAACAGCCTCTACCATACGTCGCTGATTGAGCGTGCGGGCTTTGATTGGTCGGCCATTACGACCATGAACAATCACCATCTTTTCATCAAATATGCGCTCATACTGAGAGCTCCCATTGAGCAGACTGACCACTGTATGTGTAGGCAATTCTTTGTCCTTCTTCAAGAGCTTGACCATCATTTCTACCTTTCCTTTGGCTCGCTGAGTCTGCTTTTTTTCTCCGACTAGACGCAGGTGATGTCCACGGGAAGTGATCAAAACTTCCGGAAAAGCCTCTTTTAGCAAATTAAGCTTTACGTTGTTTCTACCGTACAGTTCTACTGGATCCAGATCTTCCAGCGTCAAGACAATTTCACTCAATAGTTTGATTTTAGAAATGAGGCACAAAGATCTCATTCTTAGCGGAAAGATAGAGCACATTTATTGATCTTTGAGGATGGACGAAAATTCGACCGTGCTGCAATTGCACGATTATCAAATACATTTTGGCACGCTCGGACCTGAGCTGGTGGACCTCGTCAGTCCGTATGGCAAGATCTTCGTGCTGGTTGATGATAATACCCGGTTACATTGCCTGCCAGTACTGCAAGTTTGTCTTCAAAATACAAAGCTGCATATCCTAGAAATCGACTCTGGCGAGCAGCATAAGAATCTCGATACCTGCCAGAGACTATGGAAAGAAATGTTCGCACTTCGATCCGACCGGAGTAGTCTTCTGATCAATTTGGGAGGAGGGGTGATCGGCGACATGGGGGGATTTGTGGCATCGACCTACATGCGCGGCATCGACTTTGTTCAGATACCTACCACGCTGCTGTCACAGGTTGATGCATCTGTCGGTGGAAAACTAGGTGTTGACTTTAATGGCTTAAAAAACTCAGTTGGTCTTTTTCGCAACCCACTAGCGGTCTTTATCAATCCCGAATTCCTGCAAACCCTTCCTGCACAGGAGGTACGCAGTGGGTACGCGGAGGTGATCAAACATGCCCTGATACAGGATGTGGCGGCTTGGAAAAAAATTCAAAAAATCACTGATCTCGAGGCGGTCTCCTGGCAGGAAATCATTCATGAGTCCGTTGCGATCAAGCATCAAATCGTAAGGGAAGACCCCCATGAATTAGGTCTTCGAAAATTGCTCAACTTTGGCCACACAATAGGACATGCTATAGAAAGCGTTTTCTTAGAGTCGAGTAAACCATTGTTGCATGGCGAGGCCATCGCCATCGGGATGATTTGCGAATCTTATATATCAGCTGCAAAGGGTAAAATTGATGAAGAAGAACTCACGCAAGTGACAGCGTATCTATGCACTATATTTGGCTCCCCTGCCATAGATCCTGTAGACTACGACGAGTTCATCATACGCATGCAGGGCGATAAGAAAAATACCGCTGGCATGATCAATTTTACGCTATTGGAAAAACCTGGAAAGGGTTTGATTAATCAGACGGCCGATGAGGAACTAATCAAAGCTTCTTTGGATTATTATCATCGTCTGTCTATAGTTTGATAATCAGTAAGATACCTATACATGGCATTTGTAATAAAGGACAGTGTTTCTTCTAAAGTGGTAAAGTGGATGTGGATTCTGGCTATTGCCGGAGTAGTGCTCACCTCCATCTTTTTTGTCATTTTTTCTTACCAGGATTTACCTTCATTTGAAGACTTAGAAAATCCTCAAGAAAATCTTGCCTCAGAAGTATACTCCTCAGACATGTCCGTCTTGGGGCGCTATTATTTAGAAAATCGAGTCCCTATCCCTTATCATGAGTTGTCCAAAAACTTAGTCAAGGCCCTGATTGCTACGGAAGACGTGCGCTACCTTCGTCATTCAGGAATTGACTTTAGAGCTCTTGCCAGAGTTGGTGTAAAATCGATCTTACTTCAGCAGGATGAAGCCGGCGGGGGAAGCACGATAAGTCAGCAACTCGCCAAGTTGCTCTACGATAGACCGAGTACCAGAGGGATGGGAAAACTACGTCGTGCCTTAGAGCTGGTCGACACAAAATTTAAAGAATGGATTACTGCAACAAAATTAGAACGCAGTTATACCAAAGAGGAAATCATCGCGATGTACCTCAATCATTTCAATTTTCTACACAACTCGCACGGCATCCAGTCTGCCTCAGAAATTTACTTTGGGAAATCACAAGAAAACCTCAACATCAATGAGGCTGCCACCCTGGTTGGCATGCTAAAAAACCCGTCGATGTACAACCCCATAAGGCGCCCCGAACTGGTACAACAAAGACGCATGGTGGTGCTGAACCAAATGATGAAAAAAGGGTATCTCACCCAGATCGAGTATGACAGCCTTAAAGTGCAGCCGCTCGATATGTCAAATTTCAAGCGTTCTTCTCATCAGGAAGGTCTAGCTCCCTATTTCCGGGTGGAAATGAAAAAGGAAATAAAGCGCCTTTTGGCTCAACCCGAGAATCTAAAACCGGATGGCACAACATACAATGTAGATCTCGATGGCCTGCGCATCTATACCACGATCGACGCGCACATTCAAAAACATGCTGAAGCTGCTTCAGTCAAGCATATGCAAAAAGTGCAAAAAGAGTTTTTTCACCATTGGAATATTGTCAGGCCCAACCCATGGGAATACAGTGCAGATAACTCGAACGTGGAGCTCAAAATGTCTAACCTGGATGCACAAATTCGCAGTACCACTCGCTATCAAAGTTTAGTGCAATCGCAGCTCAAGCCAGCTCTAACCGAAATCGAGAAGGAGGTCGGTCAAGAGATTTCAGCCCGCGACATCAGACGTATGCTGGAGGAAGTAAAATCTCCGGGCTATCTCAACAAGATTTCTGCGCAAGATTACATCACTAAGAAGCAGCGCGACTTTCTCACCAAGCTGATGCGAGGTGACCAGTGGCCTAAGGTGCAAAAGGTCTACCAGGGTTTTCAGGCGGAGGTAAAAAAGGTATTTGACACCAAAGTCAAGATGAAAATATTCTCTTGGGAAGAGAAAGACTTTGAGGTCGACACGACCATGTCCCCACTTGACTCTATCATATATCATCGCAAACATCTGCAGACTGGAATTTTGGCCGTCGACCCACAAACGGGTCATATCAAAGCTTGGGTGGGCGGCATCGGGATGCGTTATTTTCAACAAGATCACATCCATACCAATCGGCAGATCGGATCAACCTTCAAGCCATTTGTATACTCGACAGCGATTGCTTTTCAGGGCATCTCACCCTGTGCGCAGGTACTTGATGTACCCTACACGATTAGTACTGGCGAGGCCAACTTTAATATCCCTGACGACTGGTCACCGAAGAACAGCGATGGCAAATACCTGGCCGAACCGATTACGCTTTACGAAGGTCTGAGACAATCCAAAAACTCCGTTTCGGTCTATCTGATGAAACAAATCGGAGATACCCGACCGGTGCGAGATCTGGCTGCCAATCTAGGCATCGATCGCAATAAGATACCCCCCGTACCGTCCCTATGTCTCGGATCTGCAGACATTTCGCTCTTTGAGATGACTGGTGCGTATGCTGCCTTTGCCAACAATGGCTTGTACATTGAGCCATCCTTCATCAAGCACATTGAGGACAAGAACGGCAAGCTCATCTATCGCAATGTGGCCAATGAAGAACGAGTATTGCAGGAAGACGCCAACTATGTTATGGTTGATATGCTCAAATATGCACTAGCAGGGCGGGGAGGCACTGCTGAGCTGAGCTCAGAAATGGGCGGCAAGACCGGAACGACTCAAAATCACTCCGACGGCTGGTTTATGGGCATCACTCCTTCGCTAGTAGTGGGCACCTGGGTAGGTGGAGAAGACCGCTGGATCCGCTTTAGAGATCTGGCTCATGGGTCGGGATCGTACATGGCGCGCCCCATTTTTGTAGACCTGATCAAACGTCTGGAAGGGGATGAACAAGCCGAATACGACAGCAAAGCCAGATTTTACGTGCCGCCCGGAGAGCTCTCGATCACTATTGACTGTGACGAATACAATCAGCTCAATCCACTCAATGATCCCGAACGCTTTGAGGAGAAGGAAGAAGTAGATTTCTTCTGAGACTTCCTGCTATCTTTGATTCACGCTAAACAATCTGCAAGAGATGAAACCACATGTCGCAAACATTGCCCTGGCCATCCTCCTGATCGCAATCAGTGCCTGGGGCTATCTCAGTTCTGAGACTCCTTCGATGACTGCATTGATACCTGGGTTCTTTGGGATCATTTTTCTCGCCCTGTCAGGGCCATTCAAGAAAGAAAACAAGGTTGTGGCTCACATCATCGTCGTACTTACCTTGCTTTTGGTGATTTCCCTTTTCATGCCTTTGCGTGGAGCCATTGGTAGATCCGACAGTATGGCGACAGCCCGAGTGGGTATCATGCTAGCCGCTGGTGTTTTCGCCCTTGTCACCTATATCCGGAGTTTTATCAATGCTCGCAAGGAACGAGCAACCTGATCTAATGCAATTTTATTTCACTGTGATTTTGGCCGGCGCGCTTCTGCTTGTCGGTTGTGGTGGCGCTCTCGAAGGCGAGCAAGGAGTCGCTCTTGTGGAGCCAGAAATTTATGTGCATCACAGTGATTCTTTGACTCAACAGGTGATTGACCTGCGGGACCGACTGGAGACCACCCAACTTATCTCTCTGCTGGAGAATCCAAATCCGACACTGCGTTTTCTAGCGACATCTGCATTTGCATCGATCGATGATCAGGCAGCGGTACCACATCTCATACCGAGACTAAGAGACACCAAAATAAGAACGCAACAAGCTGCAGCATATGCCCTTGGTCAAATCGGTGATGCCAGGGCAGTCAGACCTCTCATCGAGGCCTTTCAATATCAGGACAGCGTCGGAGCTAACAATCCAGTCAGTGCAAGCTTGCTGGAAGCGGTCGGAAAATGTGGCAATGCAACTGCACTCGATCAGCTGGCTACCGTTTCTACCTACCTCCCCACAGATCGGCATCTCATCGATGGTCAGGTCAAGGCAATCTACCGATTTATGCAGCGGAACATCACTACGGATCTTGGCACACAACGAATGCTCGAAATCTTGAAGGATGAGCGCTACGCATCTACTGCTAAGATTTATGCCGCAAATTATCTCGCACGTACTGCGTCTGATCTCAAGGGATTTGCCTCAGAAATAATATCTGCATATCGCAGCCACAACCAGCCAAGCATCCAAATGTTTTTGGCACTGGCTTTGGGCAAGACAGAAGATCGTCAAGCCATGAATTTGCTTACTGAACAGCTCAAGGCCAACTCCGACTACCGAGTGAAATGCAATATACTCAGAGCACTCGGTCAACACTTTTATGACCCTGCTCGAAAATCGATCCATAGCAGCATCCGCAACTCAAATGCACAAATTGCTGAGACAGCCATCCAGATGATGGTCGAGCATGGCAATAGTCGATATTGG
>CAJQNM010000603.1 GCA_905479665.1 uncultured Saprospiraceae bacterium | reverse complement strand
GTGTCACTTGTGACATGGTCTCTTTTTTTTTGCATAAATGGATCAATCAACAGGGCAAATCAATGTTTTTAGGCACTTGGAGCCAATCGGTGAATGATTGAGCGCACTCCGAAAAGGTTGCCAAATCAAAAATGGCTCTTTTGGCGATCTTTCCATTTTTCTCCATCGGCTGATACTCAGGCATCACCCAATCTCGTAAAAGTGAAAATCTCACCTGCCTGCCTGCGCCAGCAGGCAGGTCCAAAATAGACTCGTTTTATGAAGATGGCACTTTCCGGAGTACGCTCACTGCACAGATGTGTTACTTATTGGCACAGAATTGCAAACCCGGGCCTCTGATCATTCCTAATTTGCGCTAACTTCAGGAAGATGACCAAATATCTGATTTTGTTTGCACTGCTATCGCTCGGGGTCTCCCAGATCCCGGCTCAATCAAACTATACAGAGATAGGATTGCCTCCGGTTCATAATTTCACCCCAGAGCATTATCCTGGCGGCCACGAGAATTTTGCAGTGACAGAAGATGCACGTGGCATCATGTACTTTGCAAATTCTGATGGTCTTCTTTTGTACGATGGTGCCTCCTGGCAGCTGCACCCCATTGCAAGTGGCGGCGGTGCTGTACGCTCAATCGCAGTGAATGGCGAAGAGAAAATCTTTATTGGAGCTTATAACGAGTTGGGGTACTTCGAGAGTGACTCCTTTGGTGGTTTGGAATACCAATCTCTCATGCCAGCAATGAATGAAAGTGATTTCGGTTTCATCTGGGAGATCATTGTATGGCGAGATGCGGTGATTTTTCAGGCTCGCGATAGATTATTCATCTATCGTCAAGAGGCGATCGAAATGATTGCTATTGGCGGCTCTTGCACTTTTTTTGAAGAGCACAATGACCAACTGCTCATAGGGCTCTCAAGCGGTGAAGTAGGGACCGTTGAAATTGAAAGAGGCCGAATCGAGTGGTGGAAAATGCAGCAGGGATCTCCGCCTCCGAAAATCTCCGACCTGGAGATCACCGAGGAAGATACCTTGATGCTATCCTTAGGTTCTGGACTATATCATTTTAGCAATGGAAAATGGCTAAAAGGTCAAAGACGCACCAATCAGTTACTGGAGACCACCACCAGCTATCGATTGGCACGCACAGGCCGGGATCAATTCGTGATTGCAGGTCGAATTGGGCTACAATTTGTGGATGAATCTGGAGCGATGATCGCACATCTCACCGACCAATCCGGGTTACATAGCAATCTGATCAATAATCTCTTTTTAGATCAAAACGGGAATCTCTGGCTTACAAGCTCGGCCGGAATAGCCATGATAGAGCTCTCTTCTCCCTTCACCTATTTTGATCAGCGAAATGGAGTGGAAGGGTATGTTGAAAAAGTCGTTCGTCATCAAAATGATCTGATCATTGCCACACAACAAGGTGTGTTAAAAATGGGCAAGGCCATCGGTCAATCAAATAGCTTTATTATTGGTCCTGGTGCACAAGCTCATGATTTATTATTGCGAGATGGTTCGCTATTTATGGCAACCTCAAAAGGAACCTACCTTCAGCAGCAAGGGCTGGTGAGCCTACTAGACGATCAGAATTCCGCATCCTTGAATCAAAGCAAAATGTATGGGGAGGTCATTTTTGTAGGCCTGGGAAACGGTCTTGGATATCTTACCCAGGTGGCCGGGAAGTGGCAGCTCTCTATCATTTTTGAAGAACGCGATTGTGATATTCGAAAGATCGTTGAAGATCGAAATGGCCACCTTTGGTTGGAACCTCAAGAGGGAGGTATCTATTTTTTGGAGTTGAAAGAAAATGAGCAGGGTCAATTACTACTCAAGGAAAAGCGGTATTTCCGGTCTGGCAAAGAGCTCCCTGCGGGTTGGGCATTTCTTGACGATTTTGGCGGTGAAGGGATTGTGCAGATAAAAGATGAAATCTTTCGCTTGTCCGATGACAGTGATTCGCTTGAGATAGACGAAGATTTCGGTTTGCAATTTGGGTTTGATCAACCGGTAGTGCCGCGAGATCTACATGACCCGGCCAAAATGTGGTTTCTAGCCAGTCTGCCTGGTCGCGAGCACAAAGATCTGTTTCAGGTCATGCACACCAGCTCGGGATACATCATCGACACCATTGATCTCCAGGGATTGAATCGAGCTGCACGGGGCCATCTTACCGAGGGAAATATTTTGTGGCACTACGGAATGGGCGGAATGGCACGGCAAAATATTGAGCGCGTAGCCAGTCATGAATCTAAAAGGCAAACGCTCTTAAGAAAGATTCTCCTAAATGGAAAAAAGCAGGTGATTTCTCTGTCCGAATCACCCGAATTTACTTTTGGGGGTGACTATCGCTTTGAGTTCAGCCTCCCGGTCTATGGCCAGCCTACCGCACAGCTGGCCCATCAATTTTCTCTTGAGGGATATGATCAGGGATGGAGTGAATGGCAAAAAGAAACAAAAAAGGACTACACTCGCTTGCCAGAAGGAGACTACACTTTCCGAGTTCGGTCGAGGACATTGCCACATCA
>CAJQNM010000602.1 GCA_905479665.1 uncultured Saprospiraceae bacterium | reverse complement strand
AGTTTTTAATCGCTGAAATAGGGTTGCGCAATGCCGCTTTCATACTCTGCAGTCCGACAGTAATAGTGGTTATTATTAACGCGATAATTCCAGCACCCAAAATCATCCACCACTCTACATCGATTCGGTAGGCGAAACCCTCCAGCCAACCAGAGGCCAGATAAAAGGCAATCGGAGCTGCAATCACAAAGCTTACGACGGAAACCAGAAAAAATTCTCGGTACATTAAGGTCAGAATCTGAAATATAGTAGCTCCCAAAACCTTACGGATACCGATCTCTCTATAGCGACTTACTGCGGAAAACGCGGAGAGACCGATCAAGCCCAGGCAAGCAATTAGTATGGCAATCACTGTAAATGCAGTCATGATTTTAGAAAACCGCACCTCCGCGTCATACATCGTCGCCATTTCCTCATCCATAAAGTAGTAATTAAGAATCCTTTCTGGGAATATCTCCTGCCACGAATGCTCAACTTGTGCGACCACGTCATGCATTTGATCAGCGTCAAATTTCAAGGCCAAATTTCGATAGTCCTTTATTCCATAGATTATGGCCAAGGGTCGGATCACCTCATGCAGCGACAATGTGTGAAAGTCCTCCACAACTCCGATGATCCTAGCTTCCATGCCATTGACATTGATGTGCTTACCAATGGCTTCTTCCGGAGACTCAAACATCAATCGTTTTATCAGCGTCTCATTGACCAAAAAACCCAATGCTGTGTCCTGCTCCAGTGGCATGATCTCACTTCGTCCTGCCAGTAGATTGAAATTCATTGTGGACGCATAGTCATTATCGGCAAAAACAAACTCAACATTAAACCGCTCTTGCAGCTCAGAATCCATTGACTCCAGCCCTCCCGAACTCACATGACCCGTCATGGGTACCGAAGATGAAAGTGCCGCATTTGTGATCGAGGGAAATGACTCGCAGTGAGTCTTTAGGGCCATCATATTTTCACTGGATTCGCCACGAGGAAAACCGACAATCAAGACAGACTCCTGGCTGAATCCCAAATCAGCATTGCGAAAATATTTTAGTTGACAAGTCACCACGATGGCTCCGATAATGAGGACTTGCGAGGCCACTAACTGAAAACCCACCAGTCCGCGTCGCAGAGGAACCCCAGAAGCTTTCGCTCGTGAACCCCCTTGACCAAACACCTCAAGTGGCCGAAACCTAGAAAGCGCTGTTGCCGGATAAAGTCCCATCATCAAACTAATAAACACAAGCAAGCCCAAGCAGAATAAAAGCAAATTGGCATCCAGGTAAAATCCATTGCCAATGTTTAAATTGGTCATTGCGCTGAAATGCGGAAAAGATATTTTGGCCAGCAGCAATCCGATTGCAATCGAAACAAAGGTGAGCAAAAAAGACTCAATCATGAATTGGGAAATAATACTTCCTTTGGAGCTGCCAAGGATCTTGCGCATTCCTATTTCTTTAGATCGTTTCATTGATTTTGCCGTGGCCAGGTTGACAAAATTAATACATGCAATCAAGAGAATAAAAATGCCAATCAACCCAAGTGCCCAGAGATGCGTGCGATCAATAGTATAGTTTCCAGACCCATAGCGACTATCGAAATGGATATCTGTGAGGGGTTGCAATGCCATTGAAACGAAATCTTCTCCCCAGGCCGATTCCATGTATTTCTCATTAAATTGATCGATTTGTGGAGACAAACTTTCCACATCTACCACAGCCGGGATCTGCACCATCGTTACTGTTCCAGACACCCCGCCAAATGAAGTACCGAGATAATCCTTGATGGTCCCTTGTGAGACCAATTGATCAAAAGGATAATTGGTGTTTTTTGGTGCATCGTGCACTATTCCGGCCACCTCGACCAACGTTTCATTCGGCAATTCGATCATTTTTCCCAGAGCGGCATTGATTGAACCAAATAGCTTTATCGCAAGACTTTCCGTTAATACGGTCATATTTACCTCCTGCAATATTTCCTGGGGATTTCCCGCTATCCACCATTCCGGTGAATCATAAAAGTCAAACGACCTGATAAATTCAGGGCCACAATAAATAATATCGCTTTCGAATGATTCTTCCTCCACAGCAATATTTTGATCCCTATTCGAAACGAAGGAGAAAACATTTGTAAATGCAGGAAAGTCCACTCTCAAGGCCTCAGCCATCGGGTCGGGCGTATTGCCAACATGCATGGTAAAAGTGGGGTAATAATAATTATTCGTGACCCGATATATTTCATCGACGTTTGAATGGATGGTGTCGAAGTTCGTTTCGTATTTGACGGTCAGAAAAATAATGATCGCTGCTAGCACACCCAAAGACAATCCAAGTAAATTAAGCAGATTGTGGCCAGCACTTCTGGTAAGGCTACGTACAGCCACATTGAAATTATTCTTAAACATGTAGAATCCAGTAAATTGGAAAAGTGAGTTACGGTTCAGAGCGAAGGGACGGAAGGCATCAAATACATCGAGGTAATAATAAAAGTCAGCTTTTCGCTTTCCCTGCTCGACAGACCTTTCGCGATAAAGTTCGTACAGATCACCTTGCAAGGTCTCGATGACTTCGTCAGAACAAAACCATTGCAGTATCCGATCAGCCCGCCGAGGTGGTTGCGGTGTTTGGCTACCCATAAGAGTTGAGGTTGAGACCAGAAATATTTCGACCTAGTTCCCAGCGTATTCTCTGTTGTTCCTCCAGAGCACGATGGCCATATGCAGTGAGGAGATAGTACTTCTTTCGTCTGCCTCCCCGCTCAGCTGTGGCGCCGCCCTCCCACGATTTCAGATGTCCCTTGTCCTCTAGCCGGTACAGGGCCGAGTGCAGCGCACCGATACTGGGTTTTTTTCCGGTCTTTTCGTGCAACAACTCCTTGATAGAGACCCCGTACGCTTCTTTTTCCAGTGCTCCTACAGC
>CAJQNM010000601.1 GCA_905479665.1 uncultured Saprospiraceae bacterium | reverse complement strand
GCATCAAGATCATCACTCTCAAGGGCATTGGCTATCGCTTCTTAGCCCCTTGAGGAGTAGAATTCCCATTAATTCCAATAATCCACCACCAGCACATCTTCCAAAAACGGAGACAACGACTCTCCAAATAACTTGTGGTCGGGATGCGGCAGGTAGGTGGCCCGGCCTTCATCGCTGTCAAACGTCAGCAGGAAACAGTGCGTAAATCCTTTATCGAGGCCCTCAGGACTGTTGTTTGTGCCCCACTCAAAATCTTTGATTTCAGGAATCTTCGCAGGCAGTGCAGCAAAGGCATCTTCGACTGATTTTATGTCTTCAGCACTTGCCGTATCCTTAAACTTGAAGAGGACTACGTGACGTAGAGCTTTATCGGCAGCCATCGCTTCAGTTTCTGCAATTTGCACCCCAGGAAGGTCGGTTTGGTCTTGCGATGATTGAGGCGACTGGCAGGCTGCACAACAAAGCAGCAGGAGGAAAGCTAAATTTTTCATGTTTGATATGTCTTTGATTATGTAGGATTAAAACTAATTTGGAAACCACACTGATGAGCGAAGATGGTGATTTTTTAGGTACTTATGGTTTGGGTACTGTCTCTACTTTACGTGCATTTTATGAATAATAATCTTCTCAAATCAACTATTTTTACTGCCTCATATGGCACTTTTTAATAAAATAAACAAAGAAGAGCTCAAGGTTGCGATGGCTGAAAATGATCAGCTGCGTACGACCCTGTCCTTCTACCGTTATTTTGCGATTGTCGACACGGCAGAATTTCGAGATCAACTCTACTTCGATTTGCAAGCCATTGAGGTCTTTGGTCGGATCTACGTGGCAAGTGAGGGGATCAATGGTCAAATCTCTGTGCCCACTGAAAATCTACCCGCACTACGCTCCTATTTTGAGGCCACCGAGCATTTTCGTGGCATGCGACTCAACATTGCCATTGAGGACGATGGTCGTTCTTTCTATGTGCTGAAGATCAAAATTCGGCCCAAAATAGTGGCCGATGGTCTCCTGGCAGATAGTGTGGATCTTGCAGCGGGTGCTCCACATATCGACGCAAAAACATTTAACGCACTCACCGAGTCTGACTCTACAGTGGTCATCGATATGCGCAACCACTACGAAAGTGAAGTGGGTCACTTTACCGAAGCCATCTGTCCAGATGTCGAAACTTTTCGTGAATCACTGCCCATCGTCGAAGATATTCTCGAGTCGCATCGGGGCAAAGATGTGATCATGTATTGCACCGGGGGTATACGTTGCGAAAAAGCATCTGCCTATTTTAGGCAGAAAGGATTTGACAAAATTCACCAATTGGATGGTGGCATTATTGAATATGCGCGCCAGGCGAAGGAGGCTGGTTTAGAAAATAAATTTCTCGGTAAAAATTTCGTGTTTGACGAACGATTGGGCGAGCGCATCTCTGAGGAAATTATTGCCCGCTGCCATCAGTGTGGTGACTCTTGCGATACACATCAAAATTGCGCAAATGATGCCTGCCACCTACTTTTTATTCAATGCGAAAATTGCGCCGAAAAATATGCTGGATGTTGTTCTCATAAATGTGCTGAATTCAATGTATTGCCCGAAGAGGAGAAACAGATTTTGAGAAAATCGCTGCAATTTAATGGCAGTAAATTCGGTAAAGGTCGCTACAAGGCACATCGCCACAACACTATTTTAGACCAGGATTAGATGAGGAGGGCCGCGTCTTGATGAAGCAAAAAACCAAAAAATCCAAATCCCAGTCTTCTCCCTCGAGGATCTCACTATTTTTAGAAAAGTGGGCAATTGTCTTACTCGCCACGCTGGCTTTTGTGCTGTATGCCAACACGCTCACACATGACTATGCCCTCGACGATGCGATCTTAATTACTGAAAACGAGTATACGCAACAAGGTATCGCAGGTCTCCCGGATATCTTCACGCACGATACCTTCCGTGGGTTTTTTAAAGTAGAGGGAAAACAGCGTCTTGTCTCTGGCGGCCGCTATAGGCCGCTCACCCACGCCATGTTTGCCATCGAGTACAGCCTATTTGGCAATCGTCCGTTTTGGGGCCATCTCCTCAACGTAATCTACTATATGCTGCTGGTGGTGAGCCTGTACCTGGTGCTCATAACACTGTTGAAGTTTAAATTTAAGACGGGACCCACCAAAATCTTGGCCTTTACCGCCGCCCTATTGTTTTTGGTGCATCCCGTGCACAGCGAAGTGGTGGCCAACATCAAAGGCCGCGATGAAATTATTGCACTTTTATTGTCACTGTGGTCGCTGTATTTTCTCCTGCAAGGACTGCAAGCACATAAACAAATCAAGGCAGCGGCGGCAGGAGGTTTATTTTTCCTCGCCCTGCTCGCCAAGGAGACTTCCGTCACCTTTTTATTTCTAAGTCCATTGGCCCTATTTCTTTTTGCACCAGACAGGAAATGGCTCCGAGCATGCGTACCACTATTGCTTGCTTTTGTCGCATACCTAGGCCTTCGATTTACCGTGCTCGGTTTCGGTCTTGGCGGAGCCGCACCACTGGAACTGATGAATAATCCATTTCTTATTCTGGAAGGCGGAACCTATCGGCAAATGACATTTTTGGAAAAAGTGCCGATGCTCTTGATTGGTCTTGGCAAATCTCTCCAACTCTTGTTTCTTCCAGCCACCCTCACACACGACTATTATCCTAAATACATCGAGTCGATCGGACTTGGAAATATGAAAGCAATCCTTTCGCTTATCGCTTATCTTGCCTTGGGGATTGTCTCGATGCTTAAATTAAAATCGCGGCCTATCCTGTCATTTGCCCTACTGTTTTTTCTCTCCACCTTATTTCTCACCTCAAATATTCCATTTCCCGTAGGCACTCACCTCTCGGAGCGCTTTCTCTTCTTTCCTTCCGTTGGCTTTTGCTTGGCGATTGCATATCTCATTTGGCAGTGGAGTGCAGAGCGCAAAAAAGAGCGTGAAGGAATCCTCTTGGTCATCTTGCTTTGCCTGCCTCTGGCAGTTCGCACGATGATCCGCAACCCGGTGTGGAAAGATAACCTCACCCTATTCACCACCGATGTACAGCACTCCCCACGGAGTGCCAAGGTGCGCAATGCAGCCGGAGGAGAACTGATCGCAGCATCTCAACTAGAGCGCTTTTCGAATCAGAAGAAGGAAATGTTGAAGCAAGCTACGGAGCACCTCACTGAGGCCATTGCCATCCACCCGACCTATCGCAGTGCCTACTTGCTGCGGGGCAATGCCCAGCTCTATCTAGAGCAGTATCCGGAGGCTATCTCAGATTTTCAAAAAGTGAATCAACTCGACCCCAACTACGAAGAAGGAAAGAACAATCTCGCGATTGCACATCGGAGTTATGGAAAGTATTGGGGGGAAGAACAAAATGATATACCGCAGGCGATTGAGCATCTTTTGCAAGCATACTCTTATCTTTCCGACGATTTTGAAACAAATCGCCTGCTGGGAGTCGCGTATGGCAATCAGGGACAGTTTCAAGAAGCAGTTAAGTACTTTCAAAAAGCGCACGATCTGGAGCCCAAAAACGTTTTAGTGCTACGCAGCCTTTCGATGACGTATGGAGCTTTGGGAGAAGATGCCAAAAAGCAAGAATATGGCAACCTTGCCGACAGTCTGCAATAGGGAAAGAAATATATGAAGCAGATCACACTCATTATTGTAGTCATTGGTTTGATGGCCGCCGCTGCTTCAGCACAAGATGCCAAAACAAACTGGGTCAACGCACAGCTGCAGGCCATGACCATCGATCAAAAGATTGGTCAGCTCTTTACGATACGTGCACATTCTGATCTGGGTGAAGATCATATCGCATCGGTGCGGTCGCAAATTCGCGAGTACCATGTGGGAGGTCTTTGCTTCTTTCAGGGCACCCCGCTTGAGCATGCCAAGCTGATCAACGAATACCAGTCCTTGTCTCAGATGCCATTGCTCATCAGCATGGATGCGGAATGGGGTTTGGGTATGCGCTTTAGAAAAGGGGTGGTCCAGTATCCGCGACCTTTGATGCTGGGTGCCATACAAGACAACAGCTTACTCTATGACCTGGGTGCCGAAATCGGAAGGCAACTTCGGGATCTAGGCGTACACTTAAATTTTGCACCGGTCGCCGACGTGAATAACAACCCTTCAAATCCGGTGATCAACGATCGCTCCTTTGGCGAGGATAAATACAATGTCTCGACAAAAGCCTACATGATGATGCGGGGCATGCAAGATCAAGGAGTGGCTGCCTGTGCAAAACATTTTCCAGGCCATGGTGATACAGATGTGGATAGCCACCACGATCTACCAGTCATCACGCACAATAGAGAGCGACTTGATGATATCGAGCTTTTCCCTTTCCGGACTTTGATCAAACATGACATCAAGAGCATGATGGTGGCACACCTCAACCTGCCCGAACTCGAGCCTGCAGGTCTCCCGACCACCCTTTCTCATCGCGTCACAACAGATCTACTGCGTGGAGAAATGGGCTTTAAGGGGGTTATTTTTACCGATGGCATGGAGATGCAGGCGGTATCCGGAAAATATCCCAATGGTGTTGCTGAAGTGATGGCATTTAATGCCGGAAACGATGTTATTCTACTCCCAAATGATCTACCCCTTGCTTTCCAATCGATCAAAGAAAAATTTACGGCCGGTGAAATCAGCATTGAGCGGATCGAAGCCTCGGTGCGCCGTATCCTTGCTTTAAAATACGACAGTGGCTTGCACCATTATCGCCCTGCCAGCCTCGATGCCTTGGCAAGCCGGCTGAATAATGAGCAGGCGCAAGACATCAAGCAAGCCCTGATCCGCCAATCGTTGACGCTGGTACGCAACAATCACGCTCAGATTCCTTTTCTCGAATCATATCACTCTTATGGCTCACTGAGCATCGGCACCAATACCCTCACTGATTTTCAGCTCATGCTCGATAAGTACGACAAGATGCCACGCTATTTTATCGATCATAAGATCACTGCAGAAGAATCAAAGAAGTTGGTGGCGAATTTAGCCCGTAAGGACGTCGTCCTGATCAGCCTGCATGATATGTCCAAATATGCCAGCAAAGATTTTGGCCTCGATGTAAGTGCTCTTCGACTTATCCAACAACTCAGCGAAAAAACCAAAGTGGTGCTGACTGTTTTTGGAAGTCCCTACAGTCTGGCTTTCTTCGACCACATCGATCATGTCCTGATGGCCTACAACGATGATGAAGAAACCCAACGGCTGGCTGCGCAAGCGCTTTTTGGTGCTGTGGCTCTGAAAGGTCGACTACCCATCACGGCCACCGCACTGAGCTCGTTTGGTACCGGCATCGATACCAAGGAACATTTTCGCATTGGTTGGGGCAGTCCAGCCCAGGTAGGTATGAATAGCGACTCTCTGAGAGAAATCGATCACATTATGCACGAAATCATGCAGCGCAAGGCAGCTCCTGGAGCCCAGATCTTGGTTGCAAAAAAGGGCTCGATTATTTTTGAGAAGGCATACGGCTACCATACCTATGCGAAGAAAAAGCCAGTACAAATGGGTCAGCTTTATGACCTCGCCAGTGTTACGAAGATCACAGCGGCCACGCTGGCTGTGATGAAACTATACGAGGAAGGTAAAATAGATCTAGATACTCCGATCGATCAGTATTTACCAGAATTGAAAAATAGCAATAAGGGGAAATTAATCCTGCGCGATATAATGGCTCATCATGCGGGACTTAAACCATGGATCCCCTTTTATCAATACACCCTAGATGAAAAAACCAAGCGCCCTGATCCAGACTACTACAAGCCCACTTCATCTGCAGAGTATGAAGTAGCTGTGACGGAAGGCATGTTTTTGCGTTCCGACTATCCTGATAGTATTTGGCATGCTATTATTGAGTCAGATTTGCGTGAACGCAGAGATTACCGCTACAGTGATCTCGGTTTTTACATCATCGCCAAAGTCGTAGAGGAAATAAGTGAACAACCCTTTTCCGAATACCTCGTTGATCATTTTTATGGTCCGTTAAATATGCGGAAAACAACCTTCAACCCGCTAGAGAACTTTGAGCGATCTGAAATAGTCCCGACAGAAAAAGACAATTATTTTCGCTTTACCACCGTCCATGGAGAAGTACATGATATGGGTGCCGCGATGCTCAACGGGATCAGTGGCCATGCTGGCCTTTTCTCCAATGCCGAAGACCTGGCAAAACTGTATCAGATGCTACTAAATAAAGGGCACTACGGAGGTCGTCAATTTCTCAAACCGGAAACAATTAAGACATTTACTACTCGTCATCCACGCAGCACCCGACGTGCACTCGGCTATGACATGAAGGAGCTCAAAGAAAAGGCCTCCTGCAATATTGCCGAAGAATGCTCTAGTCTCACTTTTGGGCACTATGGATTTACGGGCACAGCCGTGTGGGTTGACCCTACCGAGGAATTGATTTTTATTTTCCTTTCCAACCGCACCTACCCATCTATGAAAAACAATTTATTATTCAAGGATAATTATCGATCTAAAATTCAATCAGCCATCTATAAATCGATCATTCGGAAATCGGATCCTAGCCAGTCATGAAACTGAGCACAAGCATCGCCTTGCGATACCTTGTCTCTAAAAAAGGGACCAATTTTATCAATATTATTTCTGGCATGACCATCATGGGATTGTCCATTGGTTCCGCTGCACTCATTCTGGTACTTTCTGTCTTCAATGGATTTGAAGATCTCATCGCCAGCATGGTCAACGTCTTTAATCCCGATCTCAAAATCACTCCGGTCCAGGGGAAATATTTCGCCGAGGACGAGGTATATCAAAAACTCTCTCACATACCCGGAATATTTGCGATTTCGAAGACCATTGAGGAGACCGCATTTTTTGAGTACGACAAGACACCGAGCCCAGGCACATTAAAAGGGGTGGACCCGGCTTTTGTGATCGTCAATGATATCGACAGTGCCCTGATCGAAGGAAATTTTTTATTTACGACAGACGAACCACAAGCAGTATTGGGGGCGGGTCTGGCACGTACTCTAGCTGTCGATGTACTCAATGTATTTAAGACCCTCTCCGTCTACATGGCGAGACAACCCAAGGGCATCTCAGTAGCCAGTCCATTTAAGGAACGGGTAGCACGACCTTCTGGGGTTTTTTCCATACAGCAAGATATCGACAACCAGTATGTGCTTGTGCCACTCGATTTTGCACAAGAACTGCTCGACCGTCCAGATCTGATCAGTTCTCTCGAACTGCGACTTGATGCCACAGCAGACACCGAGACCGTCAAAGAGGCGATCACAGAGTTGCTGGGCAGTGACTTCCTAGTTCGCAATCGCTATGAGCAAGATGAGGAGTTTCTCAGGATCATGAATATTGAAAAATGGATGGCCTATTCGATCGCCGGCCTGATGATCTTGCTCATCTCATTCAATCTGGTGGGATGTCTTTGGATGATTGTGCTGGAGAAGCGAAAGGACATATCGATACTCAAAGCGATGGGGACCACTTCTCGTTTTGTGCGTCAGGTCTTTGTCAAACTCGGACTTTTATACACCGTGACGGGGCTGGTTATCGGGCTTCTCCTGGCTATTTTTTTCTATATCCTGCAAAAGCAATTTGGCATCATCACGATCCCGCAGGGTTTCGTGGTCGATGCCTATCCCATACGGATGAAACTTGGGGATGTACTCATCGTTGCCGCGACCGTCATTGCGATCGGTTGGTTGGCTTCCCAGCCATCTTCGAGACGTGCCAGCGCAGTTGACGCGGCTATTCGTAACGATTAGGGGAAGCAGAACAGATCCACCCCCTGACCCCCGCCTGCGGGGGAAATGGTACGTCTTCGCATGGATGATCTCAGTAGCCAGGAACGCAGATTTCCCCCGCGGGTCCGCGACTCTCGAAAGTCGCGAGACTGAACGGAGCGGGGGATTAAGGGGGTGGAATTACCTTGTATCAAACAAGCGCATTAATTCTTCGGGGAAAATTCTTCGGGGAACAGATCCACCCCCTGACCCCCGCCTGCGGGGGAAATCGCACGTCTTTGCATCAATCAGCTCACTAGACGGAAACGCAGGTTTTCCCCGCGGGTCCGCGACTCTCGAAAGTC
>CAJQNM010000600.1 GCA_905479665.1 uncultured Saprospiraceae bacterium | reverse complement strand
GATGGTAAACTATTATATAATTTTGATCCCAAGGACGGTCTTACCGGAGAAGACATTTACTGCCTTCATTGCGATGCAAGCGATCGAATCTGGGCAGGAACTGATCGAGGAATCAGCATTTGTCAATTTGAAGATTATACCAAAGAAGTGGCCAACATTTCTAGTTCAGATGGGTTGCCGGATGAAATCGTACGGTGCATGATTGAAGACGGAAGTGGAAATTTGTGGTTGGGCTTATTTGACCATGGGGTGTGTCAGATCAATATGGCCACCGGTGAAATAATGGCACAGTCTCCAACCTGGAATTTTGGGAGTGTGACATCTCTTGAACTCTACCGGGATTTGGAATTGTGGATCGGAACCGAGGCCGATGGATTGATAAAATATGAATTAGGGACTGATGGGGACTCGTCAAAAAATGTCCTCTCCGTAGAAGGCACATTTTCCAAAATATACGATTTACATCGTGATGCAGAAGGAAATCTTTGGGTTCTGGATAATCGACAAGGAGTAAGCTCTGCCAGCCGCAGATTTGAATTTCTGTCTGGACCAGTTGATGACATTCAATGTATTTCTATTTCGACTGAACATGAAGTAGTCCTCGGCACCGCAAGTGGCCTCTACATTGGCGATCATAGACTAGGTGAATTAGAATGGAAGGAAATTGCACACACCGAAGAGCTCAATATTACTAGCATATACCAAGATACGTTTCAACATTTTTGGGTGGGCACATTTGGTGGAGGTCTCCATCTTTTCGATGCTTCCTTCAAGCAGAGGCGGTCCTTCAGCTACGGCGTCGATGCATTGGGCAACGCAAATGTAATGTCAATAGAAGGTATTGGGAGTGTGATTTGGCTCGGAACACTCGGTGGTGTGGCCTCATACCGCAGCCATCCAAACATACAGCAAGTTAAGATTGAGTCAAGGCTCACCGCACAATGGGGTGGCAATCTACTGTCGCAGTTTATTTACACGGTTTTCGCCGATCGCCAAGGACAAATTTGGTTCGGCACAGATGGCCAAGGCGTCAGTGTTTTTCAAGGTGATACCATCCTGAACTATCCTTCTGGAGAAGTGCGAGATGACACTATCTCAACACACGTGGAATTTGGCTCCGTATATGCTATCACCGATGATCTTGAAGGGAATATTTGGTTCAGCACAGCTCAGAATGGTATTTTCAAATTTGATGGTCAGGAATTTTCAAACCTGGCAATGAAGCAGGGCATTCGAGATCAGGGTATTACTACTTTGGCCACAGCTCACAATGGCCAGATTATCCTAGCACATCCGTCTGGCATTGATTTCCTTGATCCCCAGAACGGTCACTTGATCTATTATGATAAATCTGTTGGCATTAATGACTTCACCCCTCCTTTAAATGCAGCAGCTCAAGATCCATTCGGGGCCTGGTGGCTTGCAGATCAGGATGGGCTCATACGGATGCCAGTGATCAAAGAAGATCTGCGCATCGACCCTACCGTCACACTAGATGCAGTGGTGGTTGAGGGCAATATTCTGGATGACAACCACCCCAACTCTTTTGGGCACAAAGACAAACACTTTGAGCTGCAATACTCTTCGCGCTGGTTTACCGATCCTGAAGTCGTCAAGTATCAGTATCAGCTTGAAGGATATGACCGTGATTGGATCGAAACAAGAAATACCCAGGTTGTCTATTCCAATCTTCCACCTGGTAAGTACACCTTCCGGGTGAAGGCTACGGAAAATGAACTTTGGTTTGATGAACCCATTGTATCCTACCACTTTGAAATTCACAAAGCTATATGGCTGCGATGGTGGTTTCTACTTTTTGGCGCGATTGCAATACTCGGCTTGGCTCTGCTCGGATTGACATTGCGTGATCGGAGAATCAAGCGGATAAAAGATCTTGAAAAAAGTATAGTGGAACGAGAGCTTCAGGCCTTGAAGGCACAGATCAATCCTCATTTTCTATTTAATAATTTGTATGGCTTGATCGATGCTATCCACGAGGACCCAGACATGGCCGTAGAATATGTGGAAAGATTGGCAGACTTCTACAGATCGGTCATCCATCATCGGAACAATCAGCTCATTCCGATTCAGGAAGAAATCAAACTTTTAGAAAATTTTCAATATATACTTGATCGTCGATTTGAAGATCGACTTACTATTACTATCAAAATAGATGAAAACCTCGATGGTTTTATCCCGCCATTGACTCTGCAAATATTGGTAGAAAACGCAGTAAAACATAATGTAGCCTCAAAAAACAACCCCCTTTTTGTATTGATAAGACATGATGGAAGTGGGCACTTGCACGTCAGCAATCCACTTCAACCAAAAGCAAGCAATGTCCCCTCCGCAAAGGTAGGTCTAGAAAATCTAAGTAAACGCTATGAACTATTGGGTGACTATAAGCTCAAGGTGTATCAATCTGAAGAATCCTTTAATATTTTTGTGCCAATTGTAAAATGATGGATGTTTTAATCATTGAAGACGAGGCCGCCGCTGTGCGAAACCTGAGAAGAAATCTAAACTTACTGCTTGTCGATTGCAGAGTCGTAGGAGAGCTCGATAGCGTACAGGAATCTCTGGATTGGTTACGAAAAAATGAACATCCAGATATTGTTTTTCTGGATATCCATCTTGCTGATGGTTTGAGTTTTGAAATTCTCAATAAGATCGACTTGCAATCTCAAATCATATTTACGACGGCATATGATCAGTATGCCGTCGATGCATTTAAAGTCAATGCCGTCGATTATCTCCTGAAACCGATAAGGCTCTCGGATCTGGAAGGAGCTGTACAACGTGTCGTGCAAATGGATCGATCAAACAAAGTGGATTATTCCGAACTGGCAGAGGCGCTGAAGCGCTCACAGTCTGCAAGACTGGTGGTCAGAAATGGCAGGCAAATAGCACTGGTCTATTACTCAGATATTGCCTTTTGCTATTCGCAGCAAAAAGGAACATTTTTGAAAACAAGTACTGATAAAACGTACAGTATCGATTATTCACTGGATAAAATTGAAAGTCTCCTCCCCAAAAATGAATTTTTTAGAGTAAACAGGATGTGCCTGCTGAATATTCAACACATTAAAAATATGATCAGTGATTCTAAAGCACGCATAAAAATAGAAACGGA
>CAJQNM010000599.1 GCA_905479665.1 uncultured Saprospiraceae bacterium | reverse complement strand
TATTTCATATGCGCACCTATGAAACTAATTCATGTGCGACGAAAAGATCAATTCATCAGTTCATGAGATTCAAAAGTGAAATATGAAAGCTGATTGCACACGGTCTCTTAGGGGACGAATTGGTGGGGAAGGAAAGGATATTCAAGAATTCCTTGTTGAAATTCTATTATACTTCTACGTGAGCATTGAATCAGTTAGATTATTATTTCATATGCGCACATATGAAACTAATTCTAGAACGACAAAAAGATCATTTCCTCAGTTCATGAGATTCAAAAGTGAAATAAGAAAGCAAATTGCAGAAAGATTCATAATGAGTGAATTGGCGGGGAAGGAACGGATACTCAAAAGTTTCTTGTCACGATTCTATTCCACTTCTATATGAGCAGTGAATTGGTCAGATTATTATTTCATATGCGCGCCTAACATACTCATTCATGTGCTACGAAAAGATCATTTCACCAGTTTAGTAGATTCAAAAGTAAAATATGAAAGTAGATTGCACACAGTCTCTTAAAGGACAAATTGGTGGGGAAAGAATGGATACTCAAAAGTTCTTTGATGCGATTCTATTCCACTTCTATGGTTGGAAATACAATAAATAACACAATATGAAATAGGTAATTAATTTTAAAGAACAATCCCATTGGGAACATGAACATTTGCACCATTCAAATGGAAGAAATTGTTCCATATTGTTTGATTAAGTGCCTGATGTGCTGGATAATGATTTGGACCATGTGGAAGGTTTGCATTCGCAGGATCCGTCCATACTCTTCTTCGATTTCTATGTCCACTACTCCAATCTAGAAGTGCAAATACAAAACTCTCATTGTCAGATCCACCACCTCTCCCATGCGGGTATTCTGATACAGATTTGTAAAAGGGAACAAACCTTCGGTATGTTTTGAAACATATCTTGTTTTCTAAAGAAGGCACACCGTCAGCAAATGTGTCTCTGTGATAACCAACTGGGTGCATAACAGAAGTGTACTTGATGAAATTCGTATTATACAGGGAATAGTAATGATGTCCATTCTTGCTTGATGTGCGGGTAATTGAATCAGGTAACTTTAAATCGATAGGTGCCAACTCATTTGAGGATTCCGTATCATTGAAGGAGGAAATAAGAAGACGAGTTTCTTCCATGTTTTTCAATTCAGCAACCACCGCCTGTGGAGTGATTTTAATTTTGAAATCATCAGAGGACATGAGTTTCTTTTCAATCATGGTTATTAATGTAGCGGTAATGGGTTTTGTGCTGATAAACGCCCTCAGGAAGGGGAACGTTTGGATAGAGTTGTTATTGAAACGAAATGAACCTCCTGGTACTGGATTCGTATACTGACATCTTTTTGCTTCTCCACAAAGAGTTCCAATATAGTACAGGTACCATGTATCCCGGCCTTGAATCCATATAGTACCGCGTCCGTTTCTTGGAGAAGATCCAGAAACTTTCATCAACTTCTTCACAGCAATAGATGAATCGGGCGCAATGATACCAGAGGAACCACCGGTACGACGACATTCATACTTTTTAGAATGCAGAGCTTCCCATGCTGAATCAAGTAAATGAATCTTTTCTTCGTGGGATAAGTTAGCATTGAACTTATGGAATCTACATAGAAGTATAGATCCGTAGCTGCTACCTATATCTGAACCAATAATGAGTGTGATATCACGTTGGTTAGGTGAAATTGCTCCTTTCAAACCCGGTCCTTTGCCAGAAAATAGGTAACTACGTTGCAATTCATCAATAGAGGGATTATTTGTCCCTCTACGAGTAGTATCAAATTTGTGTTTAGTCTTCACATGAATGACTAAAATATTGAACTAGTAATTGCATAACAAAAAGGATTGTTGGAAAAGAAGGAAATGATGCGTATAGTAGAAATTATGAATGACATACCTTCTGTCTTTGATTGCTATGAGGCATTTTAACATTTATTTTCCTTAATGATTTATATTTCCAGTGATTAGGGGGAGGGCCATTCGGGTTGGGTGCAAGATGGGAATGCTCAATTGCAAATTCATGAGAAACCACACCATGCCATCGGGCAGGTAAATATTCCTCTCTATTCAATTTATAAGGACATGATTTCTTCTCCCTTTTCCGTTTCTTCACTAAGGAACGTGTTGTATTATATTCTGCGCCCACGGCATGAATATCCATGCAATCAAAAGGAGAATCAATGAATAAGTCATATTCCGGGAAAAAGATACATCCACTGATAAGTCTTTCAGGGGGCCGAGAATATGAAGATTTGTTAATGCGGCTATTGTTTGATTCGGAGGGAGACGAAAACACCTCAATGTTATGATCAACAATACAGCAGTGACCAATAAAATCAGGCGGGGATGTAATTTGAGAAGGCTTGACGGAACAAATATTTTCTAAACATTGTAGATAGTTCGCATCTAGAAATTTGGATTTATCTCGAGACATGACGGGAGCAACAAGTTTGATGCAATCAATACACACGAAACTTTTGCATTTGGAACAAGTTAGACCATGATCAGTTTGTTGGTAAGTTCGAGTGTTCAATATTCCTTTCTTGATCTTACCAAACTGTTTGAGCTCAATGGTTCGGTAGGAGCAGAGCAAACAAAGCTTTGAGGGTTTGTAACAATTCATGCTTTCCAGAAAGGTTCCAGTGTCATTAATTCCCTTGGCAGACAGACTCTCGACGCAGACGATTTAACGAATACGCAGCCCCCGGTTATAGCAGGATGAACACTTTAATTGGAACAGGAAAAAGAGAAAAGACAGGTTCTTAGGGCAGTGTTTGTTAAGCTCTACGTAACTAATTAGACAAAAACAGATTGATTTGATACAAGTGGAGTGCAGTGTTGATAGTGTGTAGATCTATTTTTGGAAATAGTATTTTTGGAAATAGTGGCGGAAGAAAAAAAAATGTCATGGCCAGCAAACGTGTGGCTGCTGGCTGAAACGAATAATATTGCGACACTTAAACGAGTGGTTGGTATCATAAAGGTTTGGCTAGTATCGGGTTATGTGTGTCAGCATCAATTTGTAGGTGGGAACTAAATAAAACTATAACCATCTGTTCAGTTTTGTATATGAAAATTAGAAATACTTTATGTACGCACACTACACCCAAAAACGTAATTAATTGTGTTCTTAAGTAAAAAACTCTTACATACTTTCTGGTACGAAAAAAAAGCCTAATGGCCAAATCGGTAGATAAGTTAATAAGAGACAAAATTATCATTTTTCCGTTATTCCATAGATGAACAGATTATAATTTACTGTATATGATAAAAATGCCCTCAATCTTAGTGAATCTTTATAGGAAGGTTTATGAAGCAACGAAAAAAATTTCAAGCTACGTTAAGACCCTAGATGCAATGATGTCAGGAACAAGTCAGGATGTGTATGGGTTTCCGAGGCATTACTGTCGATTAATCAATGACATGACTAAAAATGTGATGTGGGATATTTTTAAAGAAATTGAGGAGGGCATGTCAGAGGGTATGCAATTTCAACAATGTAAATTTTTGATCGGAGGATGCAAAGGATGTATTGTAAAAGTAAACGATGAAATTGAGAAGATTCAATTGTCCATGCCGGGAGAAGAGGAGATGATCGAAGCAGGATTTCATGACAATGAGGATACAAGAGAGATTTTGCTAAGTTTGAATAGGATTTCAGAAAGGTGCGTCAGTTACGCCGCCAATGCCCTTGAGGAGTATGAAAAGTTAGTTAATGAGGGGGTTATTGAAATCAGCGATGACGATGTTTAAGATATTTTTTTAAATTAATCAGGGTTTAACCCTTTTTTTTCTTCATAAAAACTTTATCTGTCATTATAATGAGTTCGGTGCTTGACCTGGAAAGACTAAGACTAGTCTTAATTGAATTAGATGCAAATATGGGTGACTTGAAGAAAGGAATAGAGGAAACCAATTCAAATATGTTTATATTTG
>CAJQNM010000598.1 GCA_905479665.1 uncultured Saprospiraceae bacterium | reverse complement strand
AAGATGCATTTCGTACGGGCCAGTGTCAGAGCATCATGCGAAGTGGTACCTGCTGTTGCAGGGATGGCTATAATGCAACAACACGATCATATTACGTAGATGAGCTCTTTAAGGGCGACTAGCCCTTAGAGGGCTTATAGCCCTCTAAGGGCACGCAAATATTTTCTTGCAGGATCTATCGCTCTCAAGTGTTTCGTAAAAGTCCTCGATATATTTTCGACAACTTTTTTGGCTTCGCTCACCCATGCCAGAAGTGGTATCTATCAAAGTAAATACAGCCTCTTTATTGGTTAGAAACCGATCTCGACAAGCGATCATTTCATCCTGGCTCATGCATGGCCCGAGGTAAAGGCGATCTTTTACTGATTTAATGGAAAGGCTTTCATGCGGTACCGAATAGTGCGTACCGACAAATCCCGAATAATCAAAATCATATGCCACGGCGAATATTTTTCTGATATCCATCACGCGCAGGATCTTCATATTATGCTGATTGAGCACTTTCCAATCGGTATTTCCAATCATATATTGAAACATGCAAAATTCTAAATAAGCAGATCGCTCAAGAGAGCGCTCTTTAAATAAACTTCCCTCATAAATATCTCCGCCAGCCCGGTCGGCCATTTGATCTTCGTGCTCGATAATAAATGCAAAAAATTCCATGTCATCGCGTTTCCCTCCGCTGTCTATGTACCGAATTTGCAAGGGAATCGTACGAAAACTATTCGGTGTAAACAAACGATTTAGACGGTAGACTAAATGCTCAGCATGTACATAGATCTCATCGGGATCTCGCAGACTACAGGCGTTCACAAGCTTCAATGTTGGATAGGTGGAGTATCCTAGTTCTTTAAGAAATGCCTTGTCAAACCTAAGTTTGGTCGGTGGCATGTAGCAGATCTCCTTGCGAACGTTGCCACGGGTTCGTATTTCACCTTCCACGGATAGCACCTCTTGCAGGCCATTTTTGAAGTGAATTTGTGCATTTTGGTATTCATCCTTTTTGCGCAGCAAGGCCTTACTATCTGTGGTCACGACCAGCTCAAGGGAATCAAAACGCTCTAAATAATCAAATACACTGGGTATACTATCCGTAAATGCCAGGACCTTCGGCAGACAACAGAGTAGCCAAAAATTAATCAACCAAATTTGCTTCGCAGGTTTTTTAAGGTCCATAACTTGGGAGTTGAATTTAGGAATTGTGTCAGACCCTTACGGTCTACTACACCTACCATCTGATCGGCGTGATAAACCGGAATAATCGAATACCCTTGTCTCTGAAAGATCTGCAGTAGTTGCTTGAGGTCTAAATTTGGGCCGACCGATTCATAGTGTTGCGATAAATAATGCCTTACCTCCTGGCCATTCTCCGCTTGCTTTTCCGCTTCGCGAATAAATTCTTCATGCAAAACACCCCGTAAAGATCCCCAGGCATCGAAAACCAAAAAATCCTTCTCCAATCCTTCGCGTACCTTCTCAATGGCATGCGAAATAGGATCAGACAGCAACATGGTCGTATATTCTCCACGCAATATATCTGAAACTTTCCCCTTGACTAGTCGTTGGTCTGCGTGCACATGTCGAGATTCGTTAGCGGCAGAAATAAAGACAAACGCCCCAATAAATATTAAGAGATAATCACCCGACGCGAAACCATAAAAAGCGAAGCTGATCGCTATGAGCTGCCCGACACGCCCTGCTATACGCGTGGCACGTGCACGATCGAGACGCATGGCCAATAATGCCCGAAATACTCTTCCGCCATCCATCGGAAAAGCCGGAATCATATTAAAAACAATGAGTGCCATATTGAGCCAGAAAAGTGCTGGTAAGAAATTACTGGGCAATTCAAAAATCTTGTCTGGATCGCCAATTAATCCAACGCCCTGATTGCCAAACAGACTTAATCCCACAAAAAGCAAAACAGCAATAACCAAATTGACCGCAGGTCCAGCTATTGCGATCAGTAATTCTTGCATTGGCTTTTCCGGAATTTTAGAGAGCCGTGCTACCCCACCGATGGGACTAATGATTATATCCTTCGTTGTGACTCCATAGTGAGCCGCAGTGAGTGAATGACCCAACTCATGCAGCACCACACAGAAAAACATCACGATCGCAAAACCACACAATGTGGCTATTCCTGCCATATCCATCCCCATCTGATAGCCGATGTAGGCTATCCAAACAAAGAAAAAAGCAAACGTCCAGTGTACCTTAAGCGGGATATTAAATAGTGTCGCAATTTTTACGGACTGGCCCAGCATAGGTCAGAGTACTGCAGGTGGATAAAGTGCACCCTTAAGAATGGCGCGAGAAATTACTAATTTTTGAATTTCAGAAGTGCCTTCGTAAATCTGGGTGATCTTCGCATCCCGCATAAGGCGCTCCACGTGATATTCTTTTACATATCCATATCCGCCATGGATTTGCACTGCCTCAACACATTGCTTCATAGCCGTGTCAGCCGCATATTGCTTGGCCATAGAACCTGCCAAATCATAATTTTGACCACGATCTTTTAGCGCAGCTGCATAGTAGACCAGCTGTCGAGCTGCCTCGATTTCTGTGGCCATCTCTGCCAACTTGAATGAAATGGCTTGATGCTGCATGATCGGCTTGCCGAAGGCTACACGTTCTTGAGCGTAAGCCAGTGCCAACTCATATGCCCCCGCTGCAATGCCCAACGCCTGTGCTGCGATTCCTATTCGCCCTCCAGACAGCGTCTTCATAGCAAATTTAAATCCGAAGCCATCTTCACCGATTCGATTTTCTTTCGGAACATGTACATCGGTGTAGGTGATGGAGTGTGTATCGGATGCCCGAATGCCCAATTTGTCTTCTTTGGCTCCGATCTCAACACCTGCTTGACTTGCCTCTACGATAAACGCATTGATGCCCTTGTGGCCTTTTCCCGCATCGGTCTGAGCGATGACCAGATGGACTTTGCTTGTACTGCCATTGGTGATCCAATTCTTGGTGCCATTTAGTATGTAGTGATCCCCATGATCTATAGCGGTGGTACGCTGACTAGTTGCATCGCTACCTGCCTCTGGTTCGGAGAGACAAAATGCACCAATCCACTCTCCGGTACTGAGTTTGGGCAGGTATTTTTCCTTCTGGGCCTCGCTGCCAAAAGTCTCCAGTCCCCAACAGACCAAAGAATTATTTACTGACATAATCACCGAGCAAGAGGCATCGATTTTTGATATCTCTTCGATCGCCAGAACGTACGAAAGGGTATCCATACCCCCTCCACCGTACTCAGGGCCAACCATCATGCCCAAAAACCCAAGCGCTCCGAGCTCACGTACTTCCGTCGTGGGGTAGCGCATTTCACGATCTCGATCGATGACACCGGGTTTGAGGGTCCTTTGAGTAAAATCTCTAGCGGCCTCTTGTACTGCGCGCTGTTCTTCGGTGAGCTGAAAATGCATCATGCGGCTGAGATTATTGTTCTGGTACTTCTTCTGTTTCTTCCTCTTCAGAAAAATCCCCTCGCAAAATACGATAGCGCTTGCGTGCGTCTACTGCCAGAGTGCTGCCGCTAAATTCCAGAAAAAGTCTTTCATAAAGGACAATGGCTTGATCTGTGTTTTCCAGTTGCACCTCATTGAGCTGAGCAAGTTTGTACAGCGAGTTGTCGGCTCTTATTTCTTCCGGAAAGTCTTCCACAATTTGGGCAAATATTTTTGCCGCATCATCATACTTTCTTTGATCCACCAGCATATTTGCTCGAGCATAAAGAATGTCATCTTGCAGTGCATGTTCCGGAAAATCACTACCAATTTTCTTCCACATTGTCTCGGCGTCCTCAAATCTATTTTGAAAAACCAGCAATTCTGACTGGGCATACATTTCCAGCGGCTTGGCTGTCGTATCTAGCCCCATATTGTCCATAATGAAGACACTCAAATCAATCGCATCATTCGAAATCAGTTTGGAGGTCGATGCCTTAAGGACGTCAAACTGTGTTTGTGCCCACTGAAAATCGCCGGTATAGTATGACAATTTTGCATTGCGAAACCTTGCAACCTGCCCCAGCAAGTCATCTTTAAACTCCTTGTCCACTTGAGAATAATAGAGTGTGGCATCCCAGCGCTCTCCTTGCATTAGATAGTAATCGCCCAAGGTTACTTTGGCATTGGCCCGTAGGTATTTATTTAGACCTGGATAGGCGATCAGCTCCTCAAGCAGCTCGCTTGCCTTGGCCAGATCATTGAGGTAAAGGGCCTCCATTTTAGCCCAATCATAAATTATATTTCCTGTCGTTTTACTACGTCCAAATTCGTCTAGAAATGCGATGTACTCGTCTCGCAAACTCCGTATCTCGACAAGGTCAAATCCATTTCCAGTAGTGATTTTTGTCTTTTTGGTATTGAGCAGATCTTGCTTTGCATCGAGATAAATCTGTGAATTGGGATCCTTATTCTGTACCAAATATTCGTAGGCCTTGATGGCTGCGTCATAGGCCTTGGCATTGCTCGCCATGGTACCCAAATCATACACACGGCTACCGTTTTCACCATTGCGTCGATCTAATGCTGTGACTTGACGCAGTGCATTGCGATAGTCCTTCCGCTGGATAAATACCCAAGCCAGCATTTCTGGGTACAGCACATTGTCCGGGTGGTCTTGCAGGCGCTCATACAGCTGGCTTTGCAACTCATCCCAATCGTCACCTCTCAGATAGCGCTGCAGCAACAATTGAACATTGTCGGTTCGGGCGGACTTGGCCTCGATCGCATTCAAAAAATAATGGATCATTTTCGGCACGTCATGCTTGCGCCGATAGAGATCTCCCAGATTGTAGGAAAAAATAATGTCGTCTTTCAGGAGGCGAGCGCCTTTTTCATAAGCCTTGATGGCCAGTTCAAACTTATTGAGCTTCACAAATTCATTGCCAAGCTTGACGATCGCAAGTCGATCAGCGGGCAGCTTTTTGATGGCCGTCTCGTAAATTTTTTCTGCCTCCTCTTCTCTATACTGGGCTTCTAGGATCTTGCCCTGAATCACCAGTAGATTTAAATTTCCAGATTCTTTGCGCAACCTACTGTCTACTATCTTCTCTGCCGACTGAAAGTCTTCCATGGCAAGGAGACTTTCGACGTACTTGTCAAAATAAAAGTCTGTGCGCTTCTCATTGTTGTACAGCTCTTTGAAGAGCTGGGCGGCTTTTTCATACTCCCCGGTCTCATAGTACTGCATAGCCAACTTAGAGGTCTGCGAAGAGGCACATAGGCTGATGGCGGAAAATAGTAGGAATAGGATATATCTTGTCATCTTCTAAAGAACGTGTTCGAGGTGAAGTTAGTTTTATAATCTTTGGATTTCAGATGCTAGACACAAGACGTTAGATTCAAGACATCAGATATGAGACCGCTCCAGAAACTTGTAAAGCACCGAAGCCTCAGAATCAAGATGTAAATTCTGCAACTAGTGGAAAAGTAAGTTGAGAAACGGTCAACCTTATTCAGGCATGGACACATAGCTCATAGCTCAATAAAAAAGCCCCATCTCAAACGAGAGACGGAGCTTTAGATTTCTTTACTGGAGTGAGATTTACTCGAGCTTGAACTTTACTGGTAGGTTAAACTGAACTCGCACGGAACGGCCACGCTGCTTACCAGGTGTCCATTTTTCTCCCATGCTATTCATCAACTTGACCACACGAAGAGACTCATCTCCGCAACCCGCACCGATATCTCTCACGATTTGTGGATCCTGAATCGAGCCGTCTTTCTCAACGACAAATCGAATCACACACTGTCCTTCCACACCATTTTCCCGGGCGATCGCCGGATACTTGATGTTCTTGTAGATAAATTGCAGCATCGCTTTGTCGGCACAAGCTTTCTTGGCATTGTTGTCACCAGGTTCATTCTCACAACCTGGGAAACGAGGCATTTGCTCAACCACTTTAAAGATCTCTTCCACCTCTGGCTCTGGTGGTGGCGGCGGTGGTGGTGGCGGTGGTGGTGGCGCTTCGGGCTCGGGTGGAGCCTCAACTAACGTCTCCTCTTCGACCGACTGATCGAGAAACTCAGGTTCCTCTTCCTCTTCGATTTCTTCTTCAGGCACCTCTTCGATCACCGGTGGTGGAGGAGGTGGCGGCGGTGGCGGTGGCTCTGCAGTCCTGGGTGGCTCGATCTCGATGTCTTCTTCGAGTTCGAGTGCATCCTCAGGAATATAAACCTCATCATCCATCTGAGTCCAGCTAAAAGCCAACAGGGTAAGACCCAATGAGGCCGCTAGACCAAAATTCAGAAAAGGACCACTGAGGTTGAAAACATCCACATCGGGATACTTTGCACGCCCCTGCAAAGGTGAAGACCACTTCTTGTCTCGGTATTTCTCTGCCAACTCCTCACCCGTCTTTTTAGACATGAGGGTGCGAATAACGATAATGATCGCGATGATGAGCAGGAATATTCCTAAAAGACTGAAGAGAAGCGTCCGTCCTTCAACAGCTATCTCTGGTAGATTCATATATTTTAGTTTTTAGTCAATCAGACTCTCCTTTTGGAAGAGCCAATAATATTAGCAAATTAAATCAGCAATTTCAAAGCAAAAAACACACGTGTTAAAAGGAAGATGTTGCTGATTGCTATTCTGGTGTACGATATCGCTATCCAACAAGCTCTTCATAGGTAGCAGCATCCATGAGTTCTTCTAGCTCGGCAGGGTCGTTCAGCTTGATCTTTACGATCCACCCATTGCCATAGGGATCTTCATTCACCAATGCCGGGTTGTCTCCTGCGTTTTCGTTCAGCTGATCGTTAAACTCAATCACCGTGCCGTTCACTGGCATAAACAGATCCGAGGTCGTTTTCACTGCTTCGACCGTACCAAAAATTTCATCTTTGGCCACTTCGTCTCCTACGCTTTCTACTTCGACATAGACGATCTCTCCCAGTTCTCCCTGAGCAAAATCAGTGATGCCAAGCACAGCCACATCGTCTTCTTCGATACGTAGCCACTCGTGTTCGCTTGAATATTTTAAATCTTGAGGAAAGCTCATTTCTTACTTCTCTTTAGCTTCTAGGAAATTATAAATCCACTCTGAGGTCACAGACTTGGGTCTCTCCAAAGGAAACCCAATCGCCCGACTCCAGCACTGTGCAGCCATAACACCCAATGCTCTCGAGACTCCAAAGAGTACGGTGTAAAAGGTGAAATCGCGCATGCCATAATGTACTAAAATCGACCCCGAGTGCGCATCGACGTTGGGCCATGGGTTCTTTACCTTGCCCAGCGACTCCAAAATGGGGGGCACCACCTCAAATATTTTCCAGACAACCTGAATCACATCTGCATCAGAAAGATGCTTTTCTGCAAACCCCTTCTGTGCCGTGAAACGCGGATCGGGTTGACGTAAAACAGCATGCCCGTAGCCCGGTATAACTTTTCCTGCATCGAGCGTTTTCTGAACAAACGTTGCGATCTGTTCCTTGCTGGGATTAGGAGTACCTAAATCATCCAGCATCTCAAAAATCCACTTGATTACTTCCTGATTGGCCAAACCATGCAAGGGTCCCGCCAAGGCATTCATGCCTGAGGCAAATGAATAGTAGGCGTCACTCAGCGTGGATCCAACAAGATGAGTAGTGTGCGCACTGGCATTACCTCCTTCATGGTCTGCATGGATGACCATGTACAGCCTCATGAAATCATAAAAGACGGGATCGTCATTGCCGAGCATATGTGCAAAGTTCGCACTCCAATCCAGGCTAGTATCGCGCTCAATATGCTGGCCACCTTTAAATGTGCGCTGGTAGATATAAGCGGCGACCCGAGGTAATTTGGCAATCAGATTCATTGCATCCTCATATGTCGCCTCCCAGTAGTCCTTTTTATTCATGCCCTCTGCATAGCGCCTGGCAAAGACACTTTCACTCTGCAGAGCCACGATGGCCATCGAAAATTGCGTCATTGGGTGCGTCTCAATGGGTAGCTGGTCCAGCACTGCAAAGACATGCTTGGGAACATCCGCCCGATCTTCCCAATCATTGGCGAGATCTTCCACATCTTGCACCGTAGGAATCTCTCCAGTAAGCATAAGCCAAAAAAGACCTTCTGGCACTGGTTCGCTACTGCCATTGATGCGAGGAAGTTTTGCTTGCAATTGAGGTATCGTATGCCCACGGAAACGTATCCCTTCTACAGGATCTAGATTTGAAGTCTCCCAAATCATGCTCTTGATGCCACGCATGCCACCATAGACTTGGCCCAATACCACTTCACCCACCACTGCATTGGCATTGGCCTTGACCGTACTTTTCAGTTTGTCTCGAACCTCTGTTGATTTTTCTTCAAATTTGTCTTTTAGTTTCTTCATTGTGAAAATCTCATTACTCAAATAAAAAGCTGGTGGAAGGCCCTTTGGCGGGCGCCGAAGATACCGATAATGGCGCGAATAAATAAGCCTCCACTCACGAAGTATAAAACATGCTGGCAGTCGAAGATGTTCTAGTTAGTGAAGACCTTCTGGAGTCGCACTTTTCCTGCGATTTGAATGCATGCAAGGGTGCATGCTGCTGGGAAGGAGATTGGGGTGCCCCGCTCGAAGACGAAGAGCTGCCTATTCTCAAATCCATCGTCTCCAAGTTAAAACCTTACTTACCAGAGAGGTCGAATCGATACCTGGAGAACCATGAGGCGCATCACTTTTTTGATCAGCCCGGTTTTAATGGCACACCACTGCACGAAGATGGTGCCTGTGTCTACCTCACGACCGACGAGCTAGGTATTCATCGTTGCGGCATTGAGTTGGCCCATCAACAGGGGGCCATTGATTTCATCAAGCCCGTCTCTTGCCACCTCTATCCCGTGCGGATCGTCGATCTCAAAGTGGGTTATGCACTCAACTATGATCGATGGCACATCTGTTCAGCAGCCTGTAGTAATGGCTCGAAACTGCAGATCCGGCTCTTTAAATTTGTTAAAGTAGGACTGGTTCGGAAGTTCGGATTGCCCTTTTACCAGAAGCTTAAGGACATAGCCAGCGACCTCAGACATTAGTGAGTCTCCTCCGCAAACTCACCAAATCAAAAATGGCTCTTTTGGCGATCTTTTCATTTTTCTCAATCGGCTGATACTCAGGCATCACCCAATCTCGTAAAAGTGAAAATCTCATCCAAAATAGACTCATTTTATGAAGATCGCACTTTCCAGAGTGCGCTCACTAGTTTTCATTATAATTCTCGTAATTTTGCACTCTTTTAGAATACACATGACGATGACAAGGTTATATAAAGATCTTGTTCAAGTCAAAACCTATAGTATAGTATGGCCCTCATTGGAACAATACGCAAGAATAGTTGGCTCTTAGTTTTGGTAATCGGTCTCGCCCTAGCCGCCTTTGTCATTATGGATATGACTGGCCAAGGTGGTCCGACCGCTGGCAATCTCACGCTGGCTGAAGTAGATGGCACAAAGGTAGACTACGTGGACTTTCAAAATTCCGAACGTATACTCTACAGCGGTGATCAGGTAGATATTTTCAGCAGACGCAACTATCTCTACAATTATTATGTAGATAAGGTGCTGATCGAAAACGAGGCCGAGGCAAATGGCCTCAAGGTTCCTATCCCCGAGCTTATGGATCGTCAGTTTGGAGACAATCTGAGTACCTTGGTGCAAACACGATTTACCGACCCGAATACCGGCCTTGTAAGTAGAGAGCAACTCAATGGAATCAAGCAAGCCATGGATGCTGGGCAGCTTACTCCACAGCTGCGCGAGCTATGGGCCCATCAGGAAAAAGAGCTCATCAGTGAGCGCCTTTCCGAAAAACTGGTAAATATCGTAGCCAATGGCATCTATACGCCTACCTGGATGGTAGAGCGGATGAATGCAGATCAATCAAGTCGTACTGATTTTACTTTTGTCAAAATTCCCTTTGATGAAGTTCCCGCCAACGATGTAGTGGTGAGCGACAGCGAGATCAAGAAATACTTAAAAGAAAACGCATCAGAGTATGTAAACGAAAATCCCACTCGTGCGATCGAGTTTGTCAGCTTTGATGTAGTCGCCACCGGAACCGATAGCCTCAATCTCGAACAGGATTTGGCGGTGAAAGCAGACGCATTTCGTGTTGCGGAAAACGATACCTTCTTTCTAGAAACGAATTATGGCACTGTTGATTTCGCCTATGTCACTGCCCAGGCACTCAGTCCGATCATCACTGATTCAGTCATGCAAAATCCGATTGGCTCGGTCATCGGACCATACATCGATCCCATCGATAACTCTTACAAAGCTGCGAAAATCTTGAATCGAAAGATTCTGCCCGATTCAGTGCGCTGCCGTCATATCTTACGCAAGGCAGTTACCCAGCAGGAATACATCTCGGCTGCCCGCACGGCTGATAGTTTGAAAACCCTGATTGAATCTGGAGAGCATACTTTCGATTCACTCGCTATGGACTTTAGTGAAGGCTCATTTTCTGTCACGCTCAATGGCGGAGACTTGGGCTGGAATACCAACGGTACTTTCGTGAAACCATTCAATGACCTGGTATTTTTCGAAGCAGAACTTGGTCAAGTCTATATCGTACCTACTCAATTTGGAGTTCATTTGATCGAGGTGACCGACTCGAAGAGTACGTCCCAAACAGAGGGCGCTCAAGTCGCGTACTTGGTTTCGCCGATTATTCCTTCGCAGGAAACACAAGACTATATGTATGATGAAATGCTTAATCTAGTCGGGGAGAATCGACGGATTGAGGACCTTCGTGCGGCCATCGAAAAAGAAGATGGAGTGCTCTTGCAATCGACAAGTGCGTTTGAGCGGAATGACTATTCGCTCACGGTATTGGGCTCCGGTCAGACTTCACGAGAAATCATTCGATGGGCATTTGAACCTTCGAGCGAACTGGGTGATGTATCTCCAGAGGTTTACATTTATCAGGAGCCAACCCTCTACTACAATAATCGCTACGTCATCGCTGCACTGAGCCAAACTAATCCGGAAGGACCACCCGTTTTTGCCAATATCCGCGATGAGATTGAGGGTATCCTTAAGAATAAGAAGAAAGCAGCCATTGTCGCAGCAGAAATAGGATCAAATACTGATCTGGAAGCGTTGGCCAGTCAATATTCGACCGTGATCGACACCGCAAAAGGAGTCAACTTTTCGACTGACTTTATTGCTGGACTCGGTGAAGAACCGGCTGTTGCAATGGCATCAGTACAAGCTCCTCTAAACGAAGTGATTGGACCCATCGAGGGCGATTTTGGAGTTTATCTGATTAAGCCGATCAATCGAACTGATCCAGGTAGTAATATCAACATACCTTCTTTGCGTCAGACATATACCGCACAGGTGTCTAATCAGGCGAAGGCAGGGGTCTTACAAAGTCTGCGTAAGCAGGCCGAGATCACTGACATGCGAGATACGTACTACTAGGGACATTATGAAGCCCACTTGGCCTTTGATGAGGGCTGACTTGGCAAATATTTATTCCCTTATTTCGTTTCAGAAATCAGCACCATAGCAATGCGATTTCTCATTTTACTAATAGCACTTTTTGTTTCCTGCAGTAGTAGGAATCTAGAGCTCGTCGAAAATCATGGGAAAGATGGGCACCTCCTGGAAACCTACCACATCGATGCGGAAGGACTCAAACAAGAAAACTATCAGAGGTTTGTAGGCAAAGTGCTTCGTGAAGTGCGCCAATACCACAACGATACCCTCCATGGTACACGCGTTATTTATGATTCACTCGGTCAAAAACGGATCTCAGAGGTGTATGAAATGGGTGTCTTCCATGGTCCTTATGCCACATTCTACACTGATGGTAAAACAGAGCAGGAAGGCAATTATGTCGACAATGTCATGGATGGTACCTGGGTCACCTACTATCCTTCAGGACAAATAATGGAGGAAGTGACTATGGTGCAAAACGAAGAAAATGGCCCTTTTAAGGAATATCATCTCAATGGAAACCTCAAAGCTGTCGGCAACTACCTCAATGGTCCAAATGAGGATGGAAATTTGAAGGTTTATGATGAAAACGGCGATCTTGAGCGAGAGATGGAATGCACTGCCGGAATATGTCACTCGATTTTTAGCCGAGACTCAGAGAAATGAAATATAAATACCTAGTCCATACGCTCTTCTTTCTCTTTGTGACGGCCCTTAGCCTGCACAGCCAGATTGGAGGTAAGGAGGTATTTACTTTTTTGACGAACTCCCCTTCAGCAAGAATCTCAGCGCTGGGAGGAAGCAGCATAGGCGGTGTGTCAGATCGTTTGGGGGATGCATATCTCAACCCTGCTTCGCTTTCCGACACAATGCATCAGGCACTCTCTTTCCAACACCAATTTTTATTTGAGGGAATCCAGAATGGATATGCTGCATACGCCCATCATCTGCCGGCAAAAAAAGTAACCCTGCATGCTGCCTTTAATTACCTACTCTACGGAGATTTTTCAGTGCGCGATGAATTTGGCAATCTGACGGGCCAAGCCAATGCCACAGATATCGCTGTTGTTGTCGGCGGTAGCTATGAGCCCTACGAAAAACTGCGTGTAGGCATCAATCTAAAATGGATCTCTTCACGCCTGGAGGTGTATCAGTCCTCCGGCCTTGCTATTGATCTGGGTGCCCAATATGAGACCAAACCGGGAGGACTAACCATTGGTCTGGCGCTGCGCAATGCTGGCACCCAATTGTCGCCCTATTTCGACACTCGTGAGACCTTACCCACCGATTTGCAAATTGGCTTTTCCAATCGCTTGAAATATCTACCATTTCGCTTTGGCATCGTACTGCACCACCTCAACCGCTGGAACCTACTTTACGATAATCCCACCCAAGAAGGAGGATTTCTCTTTGGAAATGTCCAACCAAAACAGCCCGGTTCATTTGACAATTTCATGCGCCACGTGATCTTAAATGGAGAATTTATTCTGGGTAAGGGCGGAATTTTTCGCGTACGCTTGGGGTACAATCATCAATTGAAGCAGGAACTCTCCGTAGACGGATTTCGCAGCCTTACCGGAGTCTCTGGTGGTTTTGGCATTCGTTTAAAACGCTTTACGTTTGACTACAGTCTGGCCAAAGTGCATTTTGGCGGAAGTACACACCATTTAGGTCTCTCCACTAGTCTGAACTACTTTACTAAAAACCGAATCTTGTGAGGGTCGGCAATAATATGATCAAGATTTGTAAAGCAAACCTCCAACATCTCGATGAGATGGTCTCTCTTTTTGAAGCCTATCGAGTCTGGTATCGGATGGAGTCCAATCCTGCTGCTGCTCGGAAATTTCTCAAAGAACGCATGGACAACAAGGAATCGGAGATCTTTCTTGCGATCGACCAAGACACGGGCGAAGCAGTAGGCTTCACTCAACTCTATCCTATCTTTTCCTCCACCAGAATGGGACGAGTTTGGTTACTCAATGACCTTTTTGTTGCTGCCGATCATCGTGGTCGTGGTATCTCCATCCAACTTATTGACGCCGCCAAAAATTTAGCCCGGGAGACGGGCGCCATCGGCATCTCGCTCGAAACAGAAAAGTCGAATGTGGTCGGCAATACCCTCTATCCGCGAGCCGAATTCAAGCCTCAGACGGAGGAAAATTTCTATTTCTGGCTCGCTAATTGATGGTATAGGAGCAACAGGTCAAAAAGCTTGAGTAAACTATGTTGTGGAGTTCCGCCCTCAGTGGCTTTCAATCTTATTTGGTTTTGGAACGCAATCTTTCGAGTCATTCGATCGAAGCATATAAATCAGATGTAGAGAAACTCTGTTACTACTTTACAGAGTCAAATCCCACGCTCATGCCGAATCACGTGAGCAGTGATGATTTGCATGAGTTTCTTGCATGGCTCAATGATCTAGGACTAGGCCGAGGCAGCCAGGCCCGCATTCTCTCTGGAGTCCGGGCGTTCTTTCGCTATCTGGTCATCGAAGGTGAAACCGCTAAAAATCCCGCGGATCTGCTCGAAAGTCCAAAATTGCATCGTAAGATGCCCGAGGTACTATCCTTTGAGGAGATGGAGCGTGTCTTGGAAGCGATTGATCTCAGTCATCCACAAGGCACGCGTAATCGGGCGATGCTAGAAACACTCTATGCCTGTGGTCTCCGAGTAAGCGAGTTGGTCGGGCTCCGCATCTCAAACCTCTACCTCGATGTGGGATTTGTGAAAGTGATCGGTAAAAATGATAAGGAAAGAATCGTCCCGATTGGAGCTTCAGCGATCAAACACATTAATATTTACCTCACCAGCGAAAGAAATAATCACCAGGGGGTGCAGAAAGGCCATGAAGACATTCTTTTTCTCAATCGCAGGGGCAAGCAACTCACTCGCAATATGATCTTTCAAATCGTAAAGCAGGCCACCAGCGATGCCGGCATCGACAAGACCGTGAGTCCGCATACGTTTAGACATTCTTTTGCCACTCATCTGGTGGAAGGAGGTGCTGATCTCCGAGCGGTCCAGGAAATGCTAGGTCATGAGTCTATTCTTACCACAGAGATCTATACCCATCTCGACATTCAGTTTCTTAAAGAAACCATTATGTCTTGCCATCCAATGTACAGATTTGAGATTTGAGCCTCCGTTAAAAATATCTAAACAGCGAAGCAAACAGCCGCTGAGATTCGTAGAGATAGCAATACCTTTGTCCGAATGATTCGTATTGGGTTTTGTCTCATGTTGATTGTCCTTCTGTCTCAATGCGCTACCCGGGGTTCAATCACTGGTGGTCCCAAAGATGCTCAGCCACCCCAATTGATCGAGGTAGAATCGAGCCCAAACTTTCAGACCGATTTCACCGAGCGCAGCCTAACCTTGCACTTTGACGAATGGATAAAGCTCAATGATCCCTTTACCCAAATCCTGATCTCGCCTCCTACCGAAAGACGTCCCGATGTACGTGTGCGCGGTCGCGCTGTCAATTTTACTTTTCACGAGGATGAGGTCTTGCGCGAAGACGCGACCTATTCGATCAATTTTGGTTCAGCAATCCAGGATATCACGGAGAGTAATCCAGTGCAAAATTATTCTTTTGTGTTTTCAACTGGATCTTCCATCGATTCACTCTCGATAGGGGGGATGGTCGTGGATGCACAAACGGGCGAGCCTAAAGAAGAGGTAACGGTTATGCTGTACGAAGAAAACATAGACTCGATTGTATTTCAGAGTAAACCTTTCTACGCCGCTCGCACGCTTAAAAATGGCTCCTTCCAAATAAATAATGTCAAATCTGGTGCATTCAAAATGATCGCCATTGCCGATGAAAACCTAAACTATCTCTGGGATCCCCCAGCTGAGCCCATCGCCTTCTTAGATACATTGATCACCATCAGTGCTGACAGTTCTGCAAGTGTGAAATTGATCATGTCTGCGCAGTTGGCTCAGCTTCAGATGGAGCGAATCGATACCTCGGGATGGAATCTAGCGATCATCCCCTACAACAGGTCTCCTGAAGAAATCGATGTTTCTTTCTCAATCGCAGATTCACTCCTCTATGTTTGGCGTGAAGGAAATCAGCTATGGGTGTACCAAAATCCACAAGTACCGAACTACCAAGCGTATCTCACAGATTTGTCAACATTGCTCACGGATACACTCAAACTGAGACCAGATCGAAGTGGATCACCTGCCACACTTGGCAAAAAGTCAATTTGGAAGAATAGCTATCATCCCGCAGAACCCATACGCATCTGTTTCGATAGACCGATCACCAGTGTGCAGCAGGACCGCATTGTTCTTTTGGAAGGGAAGGATAGCATCCGTGCTCAAGCCAGTGTTTTCGACAGCATACCTCTTTGCATCGAATTTTCCAATCCCTGGAAGGCAGACAGTACGTACCGCCTTACTATACTGCCAGGGGCTCTCACAGATTTTTACGGAGCTAGTAATGATACCATTGCCGAGACCTTTCCTATCGCAAATCCTGATCGATTTGGAACAATCATCCTCCAGTTTGATAATCTCGAACCTCAGAATGGATATGTTTTTGAGCTTGGCAAAGATAAAGGTAAAGTGCTCTCTACATTTTTGGTACAAGGCGACAGCACGTTAAATCGTACTATTGAGCGAATGAAGCCAGGAAAGTACACCCTGCGCGTGATCGAAGATCGAAATCTGAATGGCCACTGGGATCCTGCGGAATATATGCTTGGCGAACAGCCGGAAAAGTTGCTCGAATTTGCGCTCGAGGAGCTGAGAGCCAATTGGGACTTGGAAGTCAAACATGCCTGGAAATGAAACTAAGAGCACAAAATCTAAAAAAGAAATACGGTCGGCGCACTGTGGTGTCTGATGTAAGTATCGAGGTCGAGCGAGGAGAAATCGTTGGCCTACTTGGACCAAATGGTGCTGGAAAAACCACCACATTCTACATGATTGTGGGCTTCATAAAGCCGAATGCTGGTAAAGTCTTTCTCAATGAGGAAGAAATAACCAGCATGCCTATGTATCGCCGTGCTCAGCGAGGCGTGGGCTATTTGCCACAGGAACCCAGTGTTTTTCGCAAACTAAGTGTCGAAGACAACATTATGGCCATCTTAGAGATGATGGACATGACTGATACTCAACGGATCGACAAGATGGAGGAGCTAATTGATGAGTTTGGTCTTGAAAAAGTACGCCTAAGCAACGGTGATACTCTCTCTGGTGGTGAACGGAGGCGTACTGAGATCGCCAGGGCACTTGCATCTGATCCAAGATTTATCCTGCTCGATGAGCCCTTTGCAGGCATTGACCCCATTGCCGTCGAAGACATCCAAACCATTGTCGCAAAGCTAAAGACTCGCGACATCGGCATCCTGATCACTGATCACAATGTCCAGGAGACGCTATCCATCACCGAGCGTGCCTACCTCATGTTTGAGGGTAAAATTCTCAAAAGCGGAACTGCAGAGGAGCTCGCTGCCGACGAGATGGTTCGTAAAGTGTACCTCGGGCAGAATTTTGAACTCAAAAAGAAGGTCATTTCCTAAGAATCGGTCAGAAAGAGCCGATTTATTGGTTCCACTCGACATAAAGCTCTCACCTTTTGTCGCTCAAGCAACCATTTGCTAAAGCCTCTTTTCGCTTGGCAATGACATTTATTTCACGATTTTGACACCTGCCTGTCGGCAAATAATTCCTTTTATATCCTCCATATTCAAATACATATGAGGTATATATCTGTTTTTATCCCTGCTCCGCCGTATTTTATTCTGTTTGAAGTCATTTGGTAGCACTCGAGAAACACGCTAGCGCTCACAAAACATCTTGATTTGACGGTTGATCGAGAAGGGTTGTCCCAATACCTTTGACATCGAAAACAATGCACCAGCACTTTTAAACCATCTGTTGTTGTTATTCTTTAACCGTTAAACTTAATAAGCTATGAAATCTCACTTTTTGAAACTTAGTCTGGCTCTATTGCTTGTTTCAGGATCTATCGTGGCAGATGCTGCGCGTGGTCCTGAAGATGGCATGATTTTGCGCGAGCATATCATCGATCTGCTTGAGAATCCAGATTTGCGCAATACTGGAATAGATGCAGTGACTGGTACCCTGCACATACATGTAAATACAAAGTCAGAGATGGTCGTGATCGAGGTAGACACTGACTCAAAATTTGTCGATGAGTATGTCAAATCCAAGCTGAATTACCAAAAATTGGCCGATAAGGTCTCTGCCGGAAGGTATGTGGTCAAACTAACCGTAAGAGACGGCGGCGCGCAGTCTTAGTATAGTAGTAGAGGGTTTTTCCACCGGGCAGATGGCAGTCTGCCCGGTTTTTTTTGCCCTAGGGTACTCTAATAACTCTGTTTGGAATGATCGCGCCGTAATTTTTTTCAGATACGAGGCGCCAAAAGCGGAGTTTAGCAAGGCTAAATGAGCATTTTGGTAACGAAGTAGCTGGGGAAAAGAACAAGCTAGCAACCAAAGTAGGGTTTTTAGAAGTGCCCTTTATTTTACTTTCTCGTGGGGCACCTTGCTTAGATCCCAGTCGATCACCAGACCGCCGGCTAGTGACCGAGCTATTTTGGCTCCATAAAGATGTTCGGCCAAGTAAAGAGCCGCTTCAAAAGAACGCGCTCCTCCTGCCGATGTTATGTATTTCCCATCATGTACAAACCATAAATCACGTCGTACTGTCAAGTGCGGAAACATCGCTTGGTATTGATCAATGTCACTGGGAAATGTGGTCGAAATAACGTCATCCAAGAGTCCTGCTTTAGCCAAAACAAAAGCGCCATCGCAATGCGAGGTGATGAACTGAGCAGTTTTATCTACTTGACGCACAAATTCCAGCATCTCCTCATCTTGCAAGTCTGTATCCAGATGATGCTCCGCACTAGGCACGACCAGAATATCAATGTCCGGTAAGTCGTCTGTCAGATAATTGTAGTCCGGCAGTAATCGGATACCTTCAAAAGAAATGACTGGTTCCCTCGTATTGGCCACCAAAAAAACATTCATGGCTTTGATGTTCTCCCGAAAACGAGTATGCTGAAAAATATCGTAAGGGGCAGTAAGCTCTGTATTGTACACTCCATCCATAATAAGGAATGCCACATTGTACCATTCTGGATTGAGCTCTACATGTCGTGGATGTACATGGACCAGATCTACATTTTCGCTTTCGGCAGGCTGATTTGGGCTGCATGCCATCATGAACAAACAGGTCGTCCAGAAAATAATCTTTTGCGTCATCAGCTTTGTAGTGCAAGGGCCCTCATCTCTGCTGGCACCCTCGGATTCATGATTCGATAAAACAAGGGAGGCACTAGGGCCATGATAATCATACCAGGATATCCCGTCGGCAATTGAGGAGCATCTTCCAGATGATCCAGCAGTTGGTATTTAACACTCGCCTTGAGATGATGGTGTGCATGTCGTGTGAGCTCGTAGAGAAAAATTCGGCCCATATCATGATTGCTTTCCCAGGAATGCAATTCCGTTACTTTTTCATATTGCCCGCTGGAGATTTCTTTGCGTAATAATCCGTAGTGCTCGATATAATTAATGGACTCGAGCAATAAGAAACCGACGACTCCAATCAAGATGGCATAGGACAGCCCAACAATGCCAAAAACAGACCAAATAATAACAAGATAAATAAGCTGAATAATTGTAAATACAATCATATTATTTTGTCGAGAATAAATCGGGATCGCCTGTTTTTGCAGGCGCAGGAATTCAATTTTCCAAGCACTGCGGTAGCCCGTTGCCGCTGAACGCAACCAAAATAAATAAATATTCTCGCCATAGCGTGCTGTCGCAGGATCGTTTCGTGTACTGACATAGCGGTGGTGGCCGCGATTATGCTCCACATAAAAATGCATGTAGAGTGCAGGCAATAAAAGAATTTGTGAAATTATTCGCTCCTTCCGATTGCTACGGTGTCCCAATTCATGAGCCACGTTGATCCCAAAAGTGCCGACGACCACTCCCATACTGAGTACCATACCGACAACCTCCCAACTCTCCACTGCCGTAAAACTCGCTCTGTACAGAAATCCAGCAATCAAGCCATACAACAGGGGCACATGCGAGTAGAGCAACCAATCGTAATATTTCGAAGAGCCTCGAAGTTTTTTATCCTCATCTGTATAATTTCCTCCTTGAGCCGGAGCCAGTACTTCCACAAGAGGCAGAATTACAAATGCCAGCAATGCTGTTCCATAACTCCAGAAATGCCCCGCCAAAATACCCAGCAAAGCAAGCAGAGGCATTAAATAGGCAATTAAATATTTTAAATCAATCGCTTTCATCGAGCGCAATTCCCATTTTCTTCATCAAGTGCGAAGCATTAAAGCTATCACAAATTCCTCTTTTTATCTGATAGTCAAAAGCGAGTCGTTCGTTTTCAATGACGACATCAAAATACCAATTCTCGATTTGTCCATCTGCTTCAGCCTCCATTTTAGTCAGCGCCAGATCGTGGGTAGCGACGAGGCCTGCGCTCTGGTTGCGCAACAATTGATTGATGAGCGCTCTGCTGCCACGGTGTCGGTCAGCACTATTCGTGCCCTTGAGGATTTCGTCCAATAGAAAGAGCACGGTCGCATCTTCTTCCGTCGCCTTGATGATCATTTGTAATCTCGCCAGTTCAGCATAAAAAGTACTGGCGCCTTCCTCGAGATCGTCGGCAGTACGCATACTGGTATAGATCCGTGCCGGGCGAAAACGAAACGCACTTGCACAAACAACACTGCCCGCCATGGCCAGGACAAGATTGGTCCCTACAGACCGGAGAAATGTTGATTTGCCTGCCATATTTGAACCCGTAATCAACTTGATGTGTCCATGCAAGGGCATGGTAATCGAATTATCTACCCGCTTATCAGGTGAAATCATCGGATGACCCACGGCTGTCGCATCTATCTCTTCATTCTCAGCCAGCTCCGGAATGACCCACTCCGGATGGTTGTATGCAAGGTTTGCCAAACTGGACAGGGCCTCCATTTCGGCAAGCGCATCAAACCAGACCATCATCTTATCATCTACGCGAGATTTAAGCTTTTCCATTCGATAGACCCAGTGCAGGTCCCAAAACCCAAAGAGATTAAAAAGGATCGCGAAAAAATTCTCCCGCACATTGAGCTGCCCGATGGCATAACTTAGCTTGCGGATCGATTTACTGGCCTTCCACCCTCCCTCCGTGCTAATTTGGGCACTGATCTGTTGCAGTAGTGTCGCAGACCAATCACGATCTTCCATGACCTGGATCATTCGTGCATGTGTGTCAAGCACTTTTGCGGCAGCCCCAGAAAGTATATGAATATCATCCACCCTTTTCTTTGTGCGCAGCAATATGACCGCAGGAATGATCAGCGGAAGCCAAGCACGATCAAGACCCCAATAATACGCCGCCGCGATTGTAGCAGGAAGGATAAGAAATGGCAAGATATGCAAGGCCAGGATATATCCTTTCTTGCCCAACACAAGATCTGGAGAAGAGAGCCAGGCTTGCAAATCCTCTAGATCCCGCTCATTTCGCTCCAGCAGAGCACCTTCTACCTGTAGTTCTTGTCGAAATTCAAGATCCGACTTCAGCTCCTCACCTGCTGACTGACGAGCTGTGATCTGTTCAGCAGGGGAATCGTGTAAAAGCCATGAGACCAGCACGGCTCGTCCTGATTCTGTCTGCCCACGGTTTACCAACTGAAAAAGGGACGATCTGCCCACGATGTCCAGATCATTGGCATATGGATGATTCGCATCCGCAAATTTTACCCCATTGTCATTCCAGCTGTGATCGTGCCTTGTACTGCTCAACTCTTGCTCGTTGATTCGCTTGAATGTCATCGCACGGTCGGCCCGCGCCCTAAACTGCTCGTGCCAGGCCATCATCTTGCCAAATACCACCACTCCGATCAGGAGCCAGATCAAGGCCAACCCGATGTGATGCTGAGAAAGCAGTGCAAACAGCAGGACAAGTAGCACGAAACTGCCCAGTCGCACATAGGAAATCTGCCGGTACTGCTTCTCCAGCACTTCCTGCGCCAGCCCGAAGTGCTCAATTCGATCTCTGTATTGGTCGGAGGGTTGCATATATTTGCTGATGAAATTAGAAAGCTGCAATAATGCGCGTAAAAGTACTTTGTTTAATTGGGTTGATGGCGATGCAACAGGCACAGGCACAAAATGAAATCACGCTAGACCAGATCTTTGAGCAAAAGATTTTTGATGCCAAGACGGTACCTGGATTTCGATTTATGAAAGACGGGAAATCGTATACCCGGTTGGAGGCCAATCAAATTCAAAAATATGATCTACTTACAGGCAGCCAGACAGAGGTCTTGTTTGATGCCGCAAGTACAGCTTCGATAGAGAAGCTTGCAGGTTATTCCTTCAGTGAGGATGAGCGTAAAATATTGTTGCGTACGGATTCTGAAAAAATTTATCGCCACTCCACTCGCGACCGATTTTTCATCTTGGCAGACGGGGTAGCTAAGGAATTGTATCCTCCTGAAAAACAAAGCCACGCCACATTCTCTCCAGATGGCAATCAAGTCGCATTTGTTTCCGGCAACAACTTATTTGTGCACCATATCGCATCTGGAGAAATCACCCAGGTCACTGATGATGGAAAAAAGAATGAAATCATCAATGGAGCTGGAGATTGGGTGTATGAAGAAGAACTTGTCCTGGTGCGAGCATTTGAGTGGTCGCCCGACAGCAAGCGGATTGCCTTTGTGCGGTTTGACGAATCGGAGGTTCCCGAATTTACTTTGATGAATTATCGGGACGAGTTGTATCCCGAAGCGGTGACCTTCAAATATCCCAAAGTGGGAGAAAAAAATAGCCGGGTACAGGTCAAAATTTACCACCTGGAAAACGCCAGCACGGTCGAGGCAGATCTTGGTGTGGAACAGGACATTTATGTGCCTCGCCTAAAGTGGACCCAAGAGCCGGGGCAGCTTTGCGTTTTCAGATTAAACCGGTTGCAAAATGCACTGGACTTACTCCTTGCAGATGCCTCTACTGGCACCACCACAATGCTTATGCAGGAAAAAAATGAATACTACATCGATATTCACGATAACCTCACTTTTCTTGCAGACAAGCAACACTTCCTATGGACCAGCGAGCAAGATGGTTACAACCACATTTATCTTTACGACATGCAAGGCAAGGTGGTGCGTCAATTGAGCTCAGGAGATTTTGATGTCACTGACTTTTATGGCTATGATGAAAAGCGCGACCTGGTCTTTTATCAAACAGCACAGCGCAATGCCTTGCAACGAGAAGTACAGCAAGTCTCTATTGATGGCAGTGCTCAACAAACCCTGGCAAATGAGGCAGGATGGAACAGTGCACAATTTAGCACCACCTACGACTACTACGTATTAAACAGCTCGTCGGTAAATACTCCTCCACGATACAGTGTACGCAGTCATGATGGAGTCGAAGTACGAGTACTAGAAGACAATGCAGAATTAAAAAAACGCACGAAAGACCAACCTCATAGTCCGGTGGAGTTTCTGACCGTCAAAAATGAAGACGGGCAGGACCTGAATGGCTGGATGATCAAACCCGTCAATTTTGATGCATCTAAAAAACATCCGTTGTTGATGTTTTTGTACGGTGGTCCGGGCAGTCAAATGGTCACCGATCAGTACGAGGTGCGATTTCACTGGTGGTTTCAAATGTTGGCCCAGCATGGTTATGTGGTTGCTTGCATTGACAATCGAGGTACGGGTGCGCGTGGAGAAGAATTTAAAAAGTCGACCTATTTGCAATTGGGAAAATACGAGACCGAGGATCAGATTGCAGCCGCTCGATATTTCGGAAACCTGCCATATATCGACGCGGACCGAATCGGTATCTTTGGCTGGAGTTATGGCGGCTATATGTCGTCCTTGTGCATTATGAAAGGCGATGGTGTATTTAAATCTGCCATTGCAGTTGCGCCGGTTACAAACTGGAAGTGGTATGATAGCATCTATACCGAGCGCTACATGCGCACTGAGGAGACCAATGCAGCGGGCTATCAGAAAAATAGTCCAGTATATTTTGCCGATCGTCTAAACGGGAATTATTTATTGGTTCATGGATTGGGTGATGACAATGTACATTTCCAACATACCGCTGAGATGGCGAAGGCCCTCATTGAAAATGAAAAACCCTTTGACACCATGTTTTATCCCAACCAGGCACATGCTATTAATATTGGCAAAGCGAAAATCCATTTATTTACCAAGCTGACCGAATTTGTTCTTCAAAAAATATAAATTATGCAACTGAGCACTACAGATTTTCTACCTGGATATCGCATTATTGAAGTATTGGATGTTGCCAGAGGCAGCACCGTTCGCGCTCGTCACATAGGACGAGATATTGGTGCCGCTTTCAAAAGTATCGTAGGCGGCGAGATCGGCTCGTATACCGAGTTGATGGCCGATGCTCGCGAGCACGCCATAGAGCGCATGGTTGCCGACGCAAAGACTTTAGAAGCAGATGCGATCATCAACGTGCGTTTTATGACCGCAACGGTGATGCAAGGTGCATCGGAGATTTTGGCCTATGGCACAGCCGTAAAGATTGAAAAGGAGTAAGATCAATGACCAAAACTATTAAGAATCGCCGGGCGAAATTTGAGTATAACTTTCTCGCCATGTTTGAGGCAGGGGTACAACTTACCGGGGCCGAAGTCAAATCGGTTCGGGCAGGAGAGGCCAATCTCAATGATGCATACTGTATGTTTAAAAATGGTGAGCTCTACATCTTGAAAATGTACATCGCTGAGTATAAAATGGCACCCGCAGGAATGGAGACCCGTCGCGAGCGCAAATTATTGTTGAGCAAAGCTGAACTCCGAAAAATTGAAAAAAAGGCCAAAGAAAAGGGCTTTGCCGTCGTACCCTACCAGCTATACACCAATGATCGTGGATTAATTAAAATTGAAATTGCACTTGCTCAAGGCAAGAAGGCGTATGACAAACGCAAGTCAATAAAAGATCGCGATGAACAGCGCGATCTGGATCGTGCTAAAAGGGATCGGTTTTAATCGCAAAGGAATTTTATCCGGAGGGTAGGCGCGGATTCGATCAGCGGTTGGTTATTACTATTCTTCTGCTAAACTTTTGTAGATAATCTCGATGATTCGATCGCCATTGATAAAGGCTGCACCCCACCCCTCGTCAGTGGCCGCACCGGGTTTCATTGCCTGAATTTCCTCCAGTGTCTTGCTCTCTTTGATCGCTTCAGCTACTTCGCGACGTAAATGCATAAGCACATCACGATATTCTCTGAGCTCTTCTGCATTTGACAATGGCCCATGCCCAGGAATGATCTTGGTGTTGTTTCCAGCCAGGAAAAGAGCCGTGTTTGCTGCTTCTATGATGCCGTCGATTGATCCGCCTGAGCCCAGATCAATGTAGGGATAGCGATGGTTAAAATAAGTGTCTCCCATATGGATCACATCTGATTCAGGAAAGTAGACAAGGCCATCACCATCCGTATGGGCATGATCTACATGGATCAACATGATATCCTGATTATTATATCTGATCTCCATTTCGTCCGTATAGGTCATGACCGGTCTTGCGGCTTCTGGTGCAGCCGGGATCTCAGGGCGAAAAGCACTCTTTTGGACATTGCTCATACGCTCCTTTACATTCTGATGGGCTACAATCTGAGCTCCCTCTTTGCCAAAGTTTTCGTTGCCCCCCGTATGATCGCCATGGTGATGTGTATTTACCAAAACGTTGATCTCTGCTTCTGAGAGCGTCTGAATTGCTGCCTTAATTTTGTCACTCAGTGGTCCATATTGGCTATCTATCATAAGTACCCCATCGCCCCCTATGCATACCCCAATATTACCACCCGCTCCCTCCAGCATGTAGATATTTTCAGCTACATCATGGATTTGTATTTCAACATCAGCAAAATCCTGCTGAGCGCATAGTACAAGGGGAAGCAATGTGAGAAATATCAGAACAATCTTTCGTGACCCGAAAAGCATCATAGCTATTAATTTTTAAGCGCAACTTCCTTCGCAACTTTCATCGGAATAGAGATGCATTTCTTTTCCATGTAATCCATCATTTTATTGATCACCTGCATCGTGTCGGGATCGAGGCTCTCCAAGTCTTTGGCAAAGACCTCTTGGATGGCTTTTTCCTTCACCGACTTGATTTTGGTAGGTATCTTTTGAAACGCCACTTCGATATTTCTTAATTCCAGCAGTTGCCGAAATTCGCGGAGTTTTTCTGAAATAATTATCTCCGCTTGGCTGACCTCTTTCTTGCGAAATGCCATATTCTCGATTGACAGAGATCGCAGGCTGCTAAGACCGATATAATTTTGTACCGCCTCATCACCAATGACTTTGTCGATGTCTGCCGGCAATCCTAAATCAATCCATACGGTCTCGTGAATCTGTCTCAATACATGATCCGGAAGCGTCTCTTTTCGTACCGTCGGATCTTGTGCACCTGTGCAAGCAATCAAGCAGTCGATTTGATCCGGGTGTTGATTCAGCTGCTTGAGGTCATAGCCGTTGCAATTGAGATTTTTTGCCAGTACTTGGGCATGGTCGGCGGTGCGATTGTAAATGGTAAAATTCTTGTACCCTTTTTTGGTCAGATGCTTCAAAACCAACTGAATGGTGTCACCAGCACCAACCAGTAGAAACTTGGCAGATTTAGGGAGATTGTGTTGCATCAGTTTCTTAACCGCCAGCGAAACGACCGAAACTGGCTTTTCGCCGATTCTTGTGTCGGCATATACCTTCTTCGCTGCACGTACGGTCTGCTCGATCAGCAATCGCACACGATCGCCCGTCATACCCCAAGGCAACTGATCACGATAGGCATCCCGAATTTGCTTGATGATCTCGCGCTCCCCGACAACCAGAGAGTGCATGGACGATGCCACTTCAAAAAGATGCTGGACGGCTGCTAGTCCGCTGTACTGACCGATAGGCGCCAGATCTTGGCCTGAAAAGAGCAAGGATAGCTCAGGCAAGCTCAATTCCTGCTTGCGACAGATCAGGAACAACGTTCTGTTGCATGTACTGAGGTAGTACAGTTCTTCAGCAGCGAGGGCTTCCTTCAGATCACTCAGTCGGTCCTCAAGTGTCTGATTTTCAGATACTTGAAGCGCGTATGACCCCAAATTATCAAGAGAAATCTCTTGGTGTGAAACCATGGCGATATGGAAAGTGGCTTGCATTTTTTGCTCGAAGAGCAAAAGTACAGTGGGAGATCAGGAGAATTGTCACTGTTGTGTCACGAATGTTAGGTAGTAGGACTACCCTTTCTATCTTTAATACATGCCTCGCACTCGTGATTCACTTTTAGCCACCCTCGAGAAAAAGGGTCTCACTCTGGTCGATGCACTGCAAAGACATCGCTACTTCCTGGCATACTGCATCGCCATTTCTCTACTCGCCTTTGGTTTCGAGCTATTTAATGTTGCTTTGTCTATCGACGAGGAGATATTTTCTCACAAGAAGTTTCCGGTAAATAGTTGGTTAAAGATGGATCGCTGGGGCATGGCAATCATGACCTTCATTTTTCAAAGCAGCCCGCCTCTACCCTATTTTCATCTTCTGCTCGCAATCGCAATCAATTTACTCTCTTTTCTCGCCTGCCTTCGCATCTGGCGGGTTTCACCCGGGCTTGCTACATATCTAGCAGCAATCTTTGCACTCACCTCTCCACTCATTGCCTTTGTTTATCAATTTAATATGGCAAATTATGGGTATTACCTAGGCATGTTACTGGCAGTCCTGGGTGCTGGCTTGTTTGCTCATGGCCGTCCTACCTGGCCACGAATGCTTTACAGCACATTGCTCATGGTTGGATCTTTATCCCTTTACCAGTCCACTCTATTTGCTGCACCTGTTGTATACTTATTTTATCTCCTTTCTCACGAATATATCAGACAAAATTCCATCCGCAAAGTCAAAGAAATACTCCGCACTATTTTACTCTTTGCAGCATGCTTGATGTCGGCAGTGGCTGCCCACGAAGTCATATCCACTCTCCTGCGCAAAATCTTTCAAGTATCGGGTCGCTATCATACCATCGATCGATTTTATGCGGGCTCATTTTTGCAAGAGTATGATCCTGTTTTTGTGATCAAAGAGATCATCGCCCAATTAATCGGACATCGGTGGTATATCGGATATGCGACAGGAATGGTGGTGACCATTTGTCTCTTCATACTCCTGCGCAGGCTTTGGAAAATAGCTAAAATTAATAATCGAGTACTCGGACTATTGGTTTTAGCCGGAGCGATCTTATCTCCTTTTATTTTTATTCTAGTTACTGGTCATATTTGGCCAGGGCGCACGATGATGGCCCTCCCATTGATGATTGCAGGATTGGTCTGCTTGGCTACACCACTGGCAGGTCGCATGCTGAAGATGAGCTTATTGGCACTCTCCTTATTTTGCTTGACATTTTACATCGGAGCCAATACCAAACTATTTTATTCTGATTACGTGAGTTGGCAAAATGATCGACTATTGGCCAACCGGATCGTCAATATGCTAGAAATTAATTATGGCGATCAGTTAGATAGTGACGATCCACTACCGATTGTATTTTCCGGAACTCCTAAGCAAGAACTATTACCTACCCGTGTCCGAGAAGAAACCTTCGGGGGTTCGATGTTGAGTAAGGGTGAGGGTGGCAGCAACCGCATTGTCGCTATGCTACGGCTCATGGGGGTAAATTATTTTCGGACGCCTAGCGGAGCTGAACGTCGCCAGGGACGACAGCTCCTAAAATCTATGCATGATTGGCCTGCAGCGGAATCCACCCGGATTGAAAATGGAATTGTCTTGGTCAAATTTGGTCCCCAAGGTTAGCACCGCAGAGTACTGCTACCGCACTTTCTTCAGTGAAAATTCCTTCATTGCCTCCTCTAGCGATAGCTCATTTTTACGATACTGCGTCAAAACTGACTTTTTTACCGACAGCTCAATCTCTCTGGGCATATCGCAGCCTTCGCACTCCGTGAGATTTATTGCAAAAACCAACACCTCATCATCACTTAGATTACGAAGAGCGTGCCCGTAGTCCAGCACGTTTTCTTTGAATGAAGAGACAAAATCATCGTACATACCATCCACAATTTCGTTGCGTTCTTGCTGGGATAAGTTTCCTTTATCAAGGGTCGTGATGTAGTGCTTCCCATCATCTGACGAACTTGAATAAACCTTGACGTGATAAGTAACTCCAAAATCACTCAGACGCTCGTGCCATGGACTAGAATCCATGTAATATGATTTCGAAAAATCGGCTTTAAAAACACGATAAAGAATGCTCCCAAACACCGCGAGCTCAGGCTCTTCCTTCATTTCCTCATCTGTTTCCTCCTTTACGGTGACCCGTTCATCAAATGTTTCGCGATCTATTTCGCCTTTTTCAAAGGCTAAAATATCGGCCATTGATGCACTTATTTGTAGACCCCTTGGTCTGGACATTGCCTTTTTATTAGTTTTTCCACCTGCGACCATCGCCCATGCCATCCTTTTGGGATTATTCTTTCCTTTTGATCGTCGGACCACTACCCGATCATCAGCATCCAGCGCTTGAATTAACGTGCCGTAGTCTGCCAGAAAATCCTTGACTGTTTTGATCACTTGCTCATTTTCATCGCTCCGCCCCTCATTGTTACCCTCCGCCCCTTTTTCTAGCAGATCTTTTTCCTTGACGATCACTCCGTCGTGCTCAATAGTAAGGTCATGATCTCCATCATTTCTAAGAATAAATGATTGGCCAGGAAAAGGTCTCTCAGGTATGGCAAAAACGACTCCCAAATCTGGTACATAACGTGCCTCTACCTCACTCCTCCAAAAACCATAATTATGATTGTTCGCGAGATCCTGATTAAGTAGTGTTTCGAGGACTTCCGCAGCTACCTCGAGGTCACGATTTAATCTTGCCTCATCAGCTTCTTGAGCA
>CAJQNM010000597.1 GCA_905479665.1 uncultured Saprospiraceae bacterium | reverse complement strand
TAGAACGGAAGAAGAACCTACAACAGCTTCCTGACTCAGATACCCTACATAGGAAACATTGAGTGTATCGCCTTGCTGGGCCGTCAAGGCAAATCGACCGTCATAATCGGTTATCATCCCAGTCAGGGTTCCTTTTATGGTGATGGTAGCACCCAGCAGTCCTTCACCATCATCGGCAGATAGCACTCGCCCCTCAACCTGGGTCTGCCCGATTGCAGTTACGGCGCAAAGGAGAAGTGCTGCCACTAGGGCTGAATGTATTCTTCCACTTGAGCTCAACTTGATCATTCTTATTAACATTTAGATAGAATCGGTCACGTTCAAAAGCAAAAGGATAAACAGGATGAACAGACTCAACACGACAAGACCAATCTTAATGGTTCCTTTCTTAATTTTCATGTGATTCATGAACCAAAGCTCTTACTTGCAGAAAGGAAAGTGGCTGAAAAAATCAGCAAAGAGCGGGGGGATTTTCAAGAATAGCAGTAAAACTAACTGCTATGGTTGATTTTTGGCATACTCGCTCGGTGAAACCCCAAATTTCTTCTTGAAGATTTGACTAAAATATTTCTTATCGGAGTAGCCCACTTTATAGCATGCTTCAGCTACTGTAAACTTGTATTTTCCTAGTATCTCGCTTGCCTGTTGCAATCGATAATCGCGAATAAATTCGACCAGACCGAACCCGGTAAGTGCTTTCAGTTTTTTATAAACCACTGAATGGCTCATCCTCATCTCTGTACCTACCATTTCTGCATTCAGCTCTGAATTATCCAGATTTCGATGGACTACCTGCACAAGGTTCTTCAAAAATTGCTCATCTGGTGTGGCGAGGTTTAAGTCATCTGGCCGGATAGCGAGCTCATTCCGAATTTGTTCAGTCAGTACATTTCGTGCTCTCAAAATATTTTCAATTCTGACCATCAGAATTGCGGAATTAAATGGTTTGGTGATGAAGTCATCGGCTCCAGTTTCGTATCCTTCTTTCTTAAATACTGTGCCCGTCCGAGCAGTAAGAAGTATAATGGGGATATGGCTGGTTATGGGGTTTCGCTTTAGCATTTTTGTCAAAGTAATCCCATCCATCTCAGGCATCATGACATCGGAAATGATCAAATCTGGCAATAGATCCACAACAAGTTCGTACGCCTCTTTCCCATCTGAAGCTTCATGAACTTTGAATCGAGGGGAAAGGGTCCTCACCAGAAACTTTCTGATCTCCTCATTGTCCTCTACCACCATTATTTCTGCCTCTTTTCTCAAATTCTGCCCTGTTTCAATTGTGTCAATGTCAGAACTCGAATATCCCACTAGAGATTCGCTATTTGTAAATTCGGGGATCAGGTCCACCTCCTCAAAATGATCGTTACCTGATTTAAGTTTAACGATAAACTTACTTCCTTTTCCAGCTTCACTCTCAACTGCAACATCTCCGTGATGCAGTCTAATTATCTCCTGAACGATGGACAGACCAATCCCAAATCCCTGTCTGGAATCATCCAGATCATTCTCTTTCTGATAAAATCTCTTAAATACGGTCTCCAGTTCTTTCTGAGGGATACCTTTGCCGGTATCCTCGATAACTGCCTCGATTCCGTCAGAGGTGAGGTTGATTTGAAATCGAATGGTCCCGCCCGCAGGAGTATTTTTAAATGCATTTGAAAGCAGATTGAAAAATACCTTCTCTAGTTGGTCACGGTCATACCAAACTTCGATCGAAGGCATATTTGCTGAGAATTCAAAATTAATGGACTGTTCTTCTGACTTGTTGGTGAAGGAGAGATAGATCTCCCTACAAAATTTCACAAAATTTCCCTCTCCCACTTTAAGCCGCATTCCACCCTGATCCAACTTCCTAAAATCAAGCAGCTCATTAACCAGTTGGATTAAATGATTGCCATTGCTCCGTAGACTGTTTAGTGAATTGGTGACCGATTTTGACCCACCTACTTTCACTGCCAATTGCTCGATTTCACCGATAATCAGTGTCAGGGGTGTCCTGATCTCGTGTGAAATATTTACAAAAAAACGCTGCTTGATATGACCGATCTCAACATCCTTTTCACGACCAATTTTTTCTATCTCCAATTGGTTTTTCATGCGCTCCATGTTAATTGAAAACCGCCTGAACGAGTAGAGCAGGCCAACAAACACACAGCTTGCCAGGCTATACGCCCACCAGGTTTTCCACCAGGGTCTACCTATTCTGAACTTAAAACTTTGCTCAGATCTTGAGGAAGAATTGCGCACCGAAAACTCATAGTCTCCTGCATTCAGATCAGCGAAAGTCATGGAGCGCTGATGCCCAACATTAATCCAATCGCTATGAATAGGCGTAAGCAGTATCTCAAACATCTCGTCCCTTGAGCTTGGATAGGTAGGAGTAGCATAACTAAATGTCAGCAAGTTCTGATCATGACTCAGCTCGGTCAAGTTGGTGCTGGAAACTGAGGGCTGGATTGCTCCAAGCGAGCGACTCAGAACCTTAACCTCCAGTATCTGAATCAACTTATCGGTTGTTACATCAATATCCGATGGCAGAAAAGATATCACTCCTTGAGTGCCTCCAAAAAATAACCTGCCAGAATTATCCCGACTCGCAGCATTGATGTGGTATTGTTGAGGCGGCAATGGCACCTCCATGACTGCGCTGTCGCGAGATACTTTTAATATTTGTTCGCTGGTAGCGAGCCAAACATTATCATCGGTCGTGAGAATTGAAAAAATGTTGGAATTGGCTGATAGATGATGGCCTACCATCAACTCAGAAGACACAAAAGGATATTGAGTACAGTGCAGTCCTTCGCCCCAGGTGCCAAGCCATATGCCTTCTTCATTTGCTCCAATAGACACTACGTTGTGTATGTCTTCTACTAATCGAGTACACTTCAAATCAGAATACCTGAAGACAAACAACCCTTGGCCAAAAGTCCCAACCAGTATCTCATCCGGACTAATTTTATGAAGTGTTACCACATCTTTAGGCTGACCATTTTCGACGGTCAGTTTTCTAAATCGGCCAGTTTCATCATTAAAAAGATTTAAGCCACCCCCCCAGGTCGCGATCAGATATAGATGATCGGCAACCTGCTCTACATCTCGTACATCATCATGACTAAGACCATCGGAAATGGTAAAATGAGTAACATGGGCATTGCTCTTATCCTCAACAAGGAAGAAACCAGACTGAAAAGTCCCTATCCAATAGTTATCACCAATCTTTCGAATAAAGTGAACGTAGGTCTCCTTCGGTATTTCATCAGTGGCATGTGTACCAGTTCCTTCTTTTCGATGAACCGAGAGGCCGGCACCATCCGTACCTAACCATAGTTGACCGTTTTCTGAGTAAATACTCAAAACCCCCGATGCTTCGGTTCCCTCAAAATCACTGTAAATGAATTGCAAGTTCTCCAGCCTCCGATCGAACAGGCTGATACCGTCCCAGGCGGTTCCAAACCAAATATTTCCGTCTCTATCCTCAAAACAAGTCTGCACAGCATTACTTGCAAGCGAATTTTCCTGGTTGATTTGGTGCATGTAGTTATTCCACGTCACACCATCCTTACAGAATATGCCACTGCCATCAGTTCCTATCCAGAAAAGACCATTTCTGTCCTGAATAATATTCCGTATATCAACTGCCTCAATGGGAACCTTGGTGAAAGATTCATCTGCGAGACTGAAAATCCATAGTCCATGTTGTCGGGTGCCTATAAACAATCGTTCATCGTCTATGGGATAAATCTCCTGGATAGTCATCCCTGGAAAATTTGTTTCCATTGAATAAGAAACATATGAACCATTCTGATCAACCCTGTACAATTCGCTGTCCGTGGTTCCAATCCATACACTACCCCCCCATTCAACCGTGGATGAGGCATCTACTGTCAGATCCGTTGATACCCGGGTTATTTCGTTTCCGGAGCTCGGATCCAATCTGACAACTCCTAAATTGGACAATACCAAAATTGAAGCATCAGAAGTTAAAAGAATCGAAAGGATACGCCCTCCAATATCCTGGTGCTCAAATGGAACAATTTCTCCTGTGCCAGATTTTAGTTGGTATAGTCCACTGCCAAAAGTCCCTATCCACAAATGCCCGGCTTTATCGACAACTAACTCGGAAATATCATTAGAATTGATTTTTGAGTTACCCGCATGATAGTGGATGAATTCTGTGCCATCATATCTGTTCAGCCCTTGTTTGGTAGCAATCCAGATTAATCCTTGCTGGTCTTGTACAATGCTCGTTATAGATCCTGACGCTAGTCCATCCCTCCGAGAAATATTGTGGAAGCGCATCTGATCCTGGGCAAAACTCAGATTCAGGAAAAGCACGAATTGACAAAATATCACAGCTTTGACCATGCGATTCATCACTACAAACTTCCGAAAATAATTTTATCTAAAGGGCACTTCTAATAACTCTGCACACTTCATCCCTCCTTCTTTGTCCAGTCATACCGGAATCAGCTGCCATTATTCTGCATCCACAATGCGGAGGTTCCGGAAATAAATCGCATTGCCAGATTGCCCATCTCCATAACCACCCCCTGCTACGATTTTAACACCATCAATCACGTCTGAGGTTGCAGCATTCTCATTGCCCGAGCCAAAGAAATTTCCAGCGCTCTCCACGTACAATTCATCAAACCTAAGCGTAATCCATTTATTGGGTTCCGTAATATATTCTTCGTATCCCATAAACATCCCTGCACCATCTGGATTCAGCCTGTGTGCATCATGCTTGGTGAGCATCAGGAAAAAGGAGTAACCGCGTGTTTTATCAGAACCAAATGCCGGGTTATCACCAAGCGTCACATTCTCCCCAACCAGGGTGGCAAACGGCAAGTCTTCAGAATCCGCGTAATACACATCTATTTCAACATACATTGTGCCAGCAGTAAGATCATCCATGGTTTCATTCATTTGAGGGAGTGCTTCCACAGTGGCTTGATCAATGGTCGTTCCAAAATCGAGCATGATATGAGACCATCCACCAGCTCCCCAAGCGGCAGGCTGCTTGACAACTTTCATGGCATTGCCTTGGTATGCAAGATCAGCTGATGCATCGGGGTTGGTAATTCCTGTTTCGATAGTAAATTGATTATTTACATTTTCGAAGGTCGCACTCGAGGTAAGATTGCCATTAACATCAAAAGTTGTAATTGTTCTATCTGCATCCCAATGGGTCGGATCAATAGTCGATAAGGTCACGCTACTGCCATCATCTGCCGCAAAATCTGCCAGAAGAAATCCAGGGTCTCCCACTGCTTCAAGCACAACAGTGGCGCTCTCTGTAGTTGTGCCTTCCGCATCTTCGACGACAAAAATCAGATTAATCGATCCATTTTCAGTCGGTGTGTATTCATGCGAGAAAGAGTCTTCCGCCACTCCCTGAGAGTACGTCTTGATATTGTCTCCATTTAGACTCACGCTGCTAAGGCCCGCCTCAGCAGCCACAGCTATGGTGAATGAAAACGGACTTGCCACCAATGCTTGCAGACCACTCAAATCAGCAGGAGAAGAAATTTCGATAGTGGGCGCAGCAAGAACCACAATGGGTTCATCATCTTCTCCGCATGACACGATGGTCATGGCAAAACCAAGAATCAGCGCCAGGGTGATTCCGCTACAATACTCAGTAAATTTTCTCATTTTCATAGTGTTACGTGTTTGCTCCATTTCCATGTTTTCAATTTTCCGGCTAGTCGACTTGAGATCACCAAAGCTCAAAATTCACACAATCTCCCCGTTGTCGCATCTTGGAGAATCATCAATTCAGGAGGGTATTTTCGCCAGTGACTACTTTTTCAGGAGTCTTTTACTGCTGATGAACATCAAGATCTCGAGAAGCTCTTTTACCATTGTGCTCCATAAAGAGCCTTCGAAAGTGGCCTACGACAAGACGCTGGTGCTGCCACCGCTGGAGACAAGATCGAATTGGTACTCAACCATGCCGACGAGATGTAGCACAATTTGGTGTTGGTCGAGCCAGGCTTCACCAGGGCCTTTGGCAAGATCGTAGATCAATTCACCCGTGATCTCCAGGCGGCGGAGATGCAGTATGTGCCCAAGACCCGCTATGTAATCGGAGCCGCAGATATGCTCGATCCACAAGAAGCCGACGTACTGCAAATCGAAGTTCCCGAGAAGGCCACTTTTCGCATCGTTGATGAGTTGTATCCTTTCGAGCATGACTCACAAGGACCTTCCATTGAAAGTACTGGCAGTAGGTCGCAGATTGAAATCCGGTGATGAGTTTCCGGTGATGGTTTTATTATTCACTTTTCGTATTTTTCAATTTCACCATTATGAGATCATTCTAACCATGCTTTCCAACACCAATCCATCTCCACCGAGCCCAACCAAACCACTCAAGATTCGCCTACGTCGATTTCGACACCGAGGTAAACCGTTGATAGGTCTTCATTTTCCGTACAATCTGTCTGTCAAAAAACACCTGTTGGATTTCTCAGGAGCGCGTTGGACCAAAACGCATCGGTGTTTCTACATAGAAGAGAACCCAAAGTTAATGAGCCAGCTGGTCGACCATTGCCGTGGAGTAGTCTGGATCGAATTAAGCGATCTGAGATCTCCATCCTCCAACCAAACAACGTTTAATGGTCCAAAATTTCCCGCTGGGCTGAAGCGGCGTGGAATCATCAAGAAGGATGCGCCCTTGCAAGGTGAGGTTAGACAGAAGATCGTTGAGTACCGTCAGTGGCTTGAGCAGAAACGTTACCGACCGACCACCATTAAAACGTATGTGAGTATTATGAACCAGTTCTTCTCCCGTCATCAAGGCTTGGCTTGGGATGCTATATCGATAGACATCATTACTCAATATAATTATGATACGTTTATTGTTGAGGGCAAAAGCTACAGTGCACAAAATCAATGGATCAATGCGGTCAAGCTGTATTTGCGCGTACATGGCTTAGAGGTAGGGGATTTAGCAAATATAGAACGTCCGCGGCGCAGTCAGACCCTGCCTGATATCCTATCACCTTCGGAAGTAGAACGTATCCTTCAGGCCACCAACAATGTAAAACATCGTACACTATTGATGTTAATCTACTCTGCAGGTCTCCGAATTGGCGAGGCACTGGATCTAGACGTAGAAGATATACGCAGCGAAGAAGGTCTAATCTATCTACGATCGGCTAAGGGAGCAAAGGATAGACGTGTGCCGCTCTCACCGGTGCTATTGAAGCAACTTCGTCTGTACTACAGTCTTTATCGTCCTCGTAAGCATCTCTTTGCTGGGCAGAGAAAGGATCGGTATAGCAATCGTAGCGCTGCCAATGTACTTAAGCGCGCTGCGATAAAGGCAGGCATCAAGAAAAAGATTACACTGCATACACTCAGACACTCGTATGCTACCCATCTTACACAGCGCGGTATTGGATTGCGCTACGTCCAAGATATACTGGGACATCAATCGCCCAAAACAACAATGATCTATACTCGGCTCAGCGCCAATGATCTGCGCACTGTTCGCAGTCCA
>CAJQNM010000596.1 GCA_905479665.1 uncultured Saprospiraceae bacterium | reverse complement strand
CTCCTTTAAAAAGTGCCATGACATATTCTTCTTCTGTAAATGTCCGCACCTCATCTAAAAATGCATATACATCGGCAGGTTTATCCTCGATCATATCGTGGTACCAGGCAGTTGCTGCATAGGTTGGAAAATGCGCGATGTAAGGCATGTCGTCATTGGGAGGAAAAAGCAGCGAGCGCAAATCAAACACTGCAGAAACCATGATAACGCCATTCATTGCGACACCTTGCTGGAGTAGATAATTCATAAGTCCGGCGTTGCGAAAAGTACCGTAGCTCTCACCCAGCAAAAACTTGGGTGAGTTCATGCGATCGTGCTCAATCAGATAGCTGGTAATAAAATTGGCAATGCTGGAGATGTCCTGATCGACCCCCCAAAAATCGGTGTATTTTGATTCTCCCACCACTGTACTGATGCCTGTACCCACTGGATCAATCATGACCAGATCTGCCACGGCCAGCAGTGAGTATTCATTGTTGACTACCTCGTAAGGAGCTGCAGGTGTAGATTCCGGATCATTGACCACAATCCGCTTGGGGCCTAAGACACCCATGTGCAACCAAAATGATGATGAACCAGGACCTCCATTAAATGCAAAGACAATCGGACGGTCTGCTTTGCCATTTTCATGATGGTAGCTGGTAAAGCCAAAATTGCAGATTGGTTTGGCATAATTGTCGGTGAGCTGCATGGTGCCTGCTCTAGCGATGAGAGGAATGACATTGCCGTCGATTCGCACGGATTGCTTGGTCGTAGAGACCTCTGCAGCAAGAATCGGATTATTTTTTTTTGCCTCAGCGGAATCAGATTGACTGATCGCGGAAAAGGACAGCAGGATGGCAAAACTGAAAATAGCTAGCTTATTCATATGGATTCTTTAACTGCTTTCAATATCGTAAAATCCTTTTCTTCCATACCTTGGTTCCGAAACTATCCCATCTGTTATCCGTCCCTTAATTAAAATAGCTACAGCTATGAAAAGTATTCTTCTACTCAAGACGACCTTGATCCTTTTGGTTGCAAGTCCTCACTTGAAGGCCAATGATGATATTTCCGATATCGTTAGCGCCATTCTGAACCAGGAAAATTTTGTCGAATTATTGGATAAGCATCAAGAAAACCAACAGATCGTCTGTCTCGTGACCAACAATCTAATGCCCAAGCCGGAAGGGAAAATAGACTCAGATTGGCAGGTTCAAACCAATACAGGTGTTGGCGATGTGCCTTGCATCGATATGGTATCCTTCAAAAGACGTGAAAATAAAGTGGTCATGAAGTTTACCTATGCGGATCATAAAGTCAAGGCCAAATTGCTCAAGCAGAATGGAAAAGGTTGGAACCACACATCGTTTACTATTCGTGGTAATAGGACAATGGTGATGAACAAGGAATTTTAGTATTTCTCAAATCGGGGCAAGTTTGCATTAGAACTCAGTAGGCGACTGGCACCTCCTAGAGGATTTGAAAATTCGACGAAAGAAACGGTAGGGGATCTCTTTACATTTTTGCAACTTCCCGTCTTACTTCTAATCATACAAGTATATGACTGATCAGTACATTATCGCATTGGACCAGGGTACCAGTAGTTGCCGGGCCATCCTAGTAAGTCGAGCCGGACAGATCCTGGGTATCAAGCAACAGGAATTTACTCAGCATTTTCCGCAGGCAGGATGGGTGGAACATGACGCAGAAGAAATCTGGCGGGTACAGATGGAGGTATTGGATCAGCTTGTCGACAGTCATGATATAGACCCAAGTGCTGTCTTGGGCATCGGTATCACCAATCAACGGGAGACCACCGTGGTGTGGGATCGAGAGAGCGGAAAGCCTATCCACAATGCCATCGTGTGGCAAGATCGTCGCACATCAGGTATCTGCGAATGGATCAAGCAAGAAGGAGAGGCGGACTACATCTATGCAAATACCGGACTGGTGGTCGATGCATATTTTTCCGGCACCAAGGTGAAGTGGATGCTTGATCAGGTCGATGGAGCTCGCGATGATGCGCAAGCCGGTCGTCTGTGTTTTGGTACTATCGACTCTTGGCTTATTTGGAACATGACGAAAGGAGCCGAACACGTCACGGACTATACCAATGCTTCACGTACGCTCCTCTACAATATTCGTGACTTACAGTGGGATGATCGAATCCTGACGCTTTTGGACATACCAAGATCAATGCTCCCTCAGGTGCAGGCATCTGCTTCAAATTTTGGGACCTTTCACTATCGGGGCTCGGATATTCCTATTTGTGGGGTAGCTGGCGATCAGCAATCGGCGCTCTTTGGGCAGGCTTGCTTTGAAAAAGGCATGGCGAAAAACACCTACGGTACAGGATGCTTTCTCCTTATGAATGTGGGAGATGAATTTGTGCAGTCGACAAATGGGCTACTCACCACCTTATGTTGCAACGCCAAAGGTGAGGTTTGCTATGGTTTGGAAGGAAGCATATTTATCGCAGGAGCAGCAATGCAGTGGCTGCGAGATGGTCTGAAGATGATCGAAGCTTCGGGCGATAGCGAGGCGATAGCTGAGTCAGTTCGCGACAATCATGATGTGGTTGTTGTACCTGCATTTGCAGGTTTGGGTGCTCCGCACTGGAATATGTATGCCAGGGGAGCAATCTTTGGCCTTACCCTGGGTGCCGATCATGCACAGGTGATCAAAGCTACACTTGACTCCTTGGCGTATCAGACGAAAGATGTGATCGATGCCATGACTGCCGATGCTGGGCATGAATTAAGTATTCTCAAAGTCGACGGAGGAGCATGCGCCAATAATTACCTCATGCAGTTTCAGGCAGATATGTTGCAATCGGAAGTAGAGCGTCCTGAAGTGATAGAAACCACCGCATTGGGTGCCGCATACTTGGCTGGAATTACGCTTGGTATATGGGACGCTGACCTCATCCGAAACAATCGAAAAGTAGACCGGGTCTTTGCCCCGAAAATGGATAGAGAGCAACAGGAAAAGCTCAATGCCCAATGGCAAAAGGCAATTCTTCGTACCATGAACTGGATTGATGCCGACGACGCCTGACAAACCAACCTTTCATTGCTTAGCACGTGGGGTAGATCTCGATATAGCGAGTGCCCAGGAGCTTGACCTTATTGTGATCGGTGGGGGAGTAACTGGGGCTGGAATTGCCCTGGATGCGAGCTCACGAGGTATGAAAACCGTCCTGATCGATATGAGAGACTTTGCATCAGGCACCAGTAGCAAGTCGACTAAACTCATTCATGGTGGTCTGCGCTACTTGAAGCAATTTGAAATTGGTCTAGTCCGTGAGACTGGCACAGAGCGAGCTATTGTGCACCGCCTAGCACCGCACTTGGTCCATCCGGAAAAGATGCTCTTGCCCATTGTCGAAAATGGGAGCTTTGGTAAGTGGTCGGCATCTATCGCGATTTCTGTATACGACTACCTGGCAGGGGTAAAAGGTGATGAGCGAAAAATAGGACTTAGTACGGCAGAGGTACTTACTGATGAGCCTCTGCTCCGTCCGGAGCTCATCCGAGGGGGCGGCATGAAGTACTCCGAATACCGAACGGATGACGCGCGCCTCACCATTGCGTTGATTAAAGCGGCTGTAAGGCATGGAGCTATTGCCTTGAATCATTGTAAGATGACTGATCTCATCTACGATACGGGAAAAGTTATCGGCGTCACGTGCCAGGACCAGATCACAGGTCGCGAAGTCACCTTTCATGCACGACACGTGGTTTCTGCTGGGGGCCCATGGGTAGACCAAATCCGCACTCAAGATAAATCTGCGGGGGGCAAATCGCTGCACCTCACCAAAGGGGTGCATATTGTCTTTGATCATGAGAAATTGCCCTTGCAGAATGCGGTTTACTTTGATGCATTCGACGGCCGGATGATTTTTGCCATTCCGCGCGGCAAAGTGACGTATGTAGGTACTTCTGATACAACGTATGAAGGGGATTTGCAGCGCGTATTGTGTGCCCGAGAAGATGCCGATTACCTCCTTAATGCAGTAAATAATTACTTCCAGCTCGATCCTTTGGGTGTGGCAGATATTTGCTCCAGTTGGGCGGGTTTACGACCACTCATTCATGAGGACGGAAAATCACCTTCCGAGCTTTCGCGCCGCGACGAAATATTCGAATCGGCTTCAGGTCTCGTTTCTATTGCTGGAGGCAAACTGACTGGTTACCGTAAGATGGCCGAACGGATTGTGGACTTGCTCGCAAAAAAAGATCAGGGAAAATTTACGCGAAAATGCCGGACAGATCAACTTAAACTGCAACTTAATCCCTATCCAAAATACAGCGCAGTTTTAGATCACATCGCCCGCCTGGAAAGTGCCTTAGAGAAGGATGGAGTAGCGCCTTATCATGCCTGGCACCTGGTGACCATGTATGGAAGAAACGCTGATTTGATATTGGCAGAGTATAAGGCAAGGATAGTCTCGGGCAGAGCGATTGACGAAGCACTGCTTTTGGCCGAGCTGAACTTCACGATTCAGCATGAGTCAGTCTATCGACCACAAGATTTTTTGAATAGACGAAGTGGTAGGACCTACTTTGATATGGAAAGCGCTCGTCGACATCATGCGTTGGTGGTTGAAACACTTTCCAGTACCTTTGGTTGGGATGCGGAGACCACAGACAAGGAAAGGGAGCACAGCATGCAGATGCTCGATGATTGCCTCGCTTTTCAATCATAAACGCATGGATGGAAGCTGCAGCTAGATCAAATTTTCAGACTACTTTTTCTTCCGATCCGCAAATTGTTATTAAGGCGCCGGGTAGGATAAATGTGATTGGTGAGCACATCGATTACCATCTGGGATATGTCATGCCAGCGGCAATAGACCAAGCAATTTACCTTGCTCTTTCGACTCGATCTACAGGCTCATCCAGGTTTTATTCGGCAGATCTTGAGGAGTGGTATGAGGCCGATGCGGAGGAGAATCCAGGTTGGTCAGATTATGTACAGACAGTCTTCACCATAGCTAAGGAAAATGAACTTGAAGTTGCTCCGGTAGAAGGAGTAATCATCGCAGATCTGCCGGTGGGTGCCGGACTTTCATCTTCAGCTGCGCTATGCTGCGGGTTAATCTTCGGGCTCGACCAGCTCTTTGGTTGGAATTTAGATCGGGTTGAGATGGCAGAGTTTGGTCAGGCCGTCGAACATCGTTTGGGCGCCCTGGTTGGCTTGATGGATCAATATGCGGTGCTGCATGGAAAACAGGATCATGTCCTAAAACTGGACTGTCAAAGCAACGAACATGTCTATATTTCGGTAAATCTCGGCCACTATGAGTTCGTCCTACTGCATTCAGGAGTATCTCATGCCTTGGTTGAATCTGCCTATAACGATCGGCGTGCGGCAAGTGAAGCTGGCCTGGCTATGATCCACGCTCAGTATGCGCAAGTGAAGACTTATCGGGATGTCTCGAAGGAAATGGTAGACCGCACCCATGTGCTTACGCAAGAGCAGACTGATCTTGCACATTACATCATCGAGGAAATAGACCGAGTAAGTGAAGCGTCGACTTGTTTACAAGAAGGAGAAA
>CAJQNM010000595.1 GCA_905479665.1 uncultured Saprospiraceae bacterium | reverse complement strand
TGATGTCCTTGCGATAAATAGCAAACATACTGCAGCAGAAGCGTATCTCAGTAACGGATTAGAAATGGATGTAGCCATCACTTTCAACAATCCACTGGGTGAGAATGTATTTGCCTTGCATCAGAATACGCCAAATCCTTTCATCCGATCAACGACAATTGGTTTCGATCTTTCGGAGACAATTCCTGCGGTGATGACGATATATGATGTGGCTGGGAAGACTATTAAGACTTATCAGATCGATGGAGCAAAAGGATTGAATACCATATCATTTGACCGTCCAGAATTGACCACAGGAGTGCTCTATTACAAATTGGAAACAGAGCACAATACTGCAGTCAAGAAGATGATTCTAATGAACTGAAGATAGAAGGTCTGTAAACTCTTTTATGAGGAAGGGAGGTATCGACACATGATACCTCCCTTTTTTCTGTCAGCTAAAGCAGACAGCGACAGTTTGTCGGTCTAGATCAAGCCGGGGCTGCTTTCTCCTGTATGGCTTGACTCAAGTCGCTTATGATGTCTACCGAATCTTCAATTCCCACAGAAAGCCGGATCAAACCGTCGGTTATACCATTGGCTAGTCTCAAGGCAGGATCAATCTTGATATGTGACATGCTTGCTGGATGTAGAACGAGAGTATCAATATCGCCGAGGGTAGGAGCAAGATGGCAAAATTTCAAGTTGCGCATAAATTGTACACCTGCCTCAAGTCCGCCTTTCAGCTCAAAACTCAGCATTCCCCCAAAATTTTGCATTTGTTTCTTGGCAAGTTCGTGATCAGGATGAGCAGGCAGCCCTGGATAATTTACGCGATCGACAGCTTTATGCTGAGCGAGAAACTGTGCTATTTCCAGCGCATTGCTCGAATGTCGATCCATGCGCAAGGTGAGCGTTTTCATCCCATTATTTAAGAGCCAGGCGTCAAATGGATTGCAATTTGTTCCTGCGAGCTTCATCACTTCCCAAATCTCCCCGCGCATGAGATCTCCATCACGACCTACCAATGCTCCCGAGGTTGAGTTGCCGTGGCCATTGAGGTACTTGGTCGTCGAGTGGATGATAAAATCAATACCATAGCGAAATGGTTGTTGCAAGTAAGGCGTGCAAAAGCTATTGTCAATGCAGGTATAGATGCCATACGTTTTAGCCACCTCTGCGAGATGTCTCAGGTCAATGCAAGCCAACGTTGGATTCGCAGGAGTCTCAGCATAAATCATTCGGATTTTCTTATCAGAAGCCAGTTTCTGATTGATCAAGTCTTGATCTTTCAAGTCGATAAATATCGGCTCGATACCATGTTTCCCGATTATTTTCTTGAACTGTTCCGTCGTTCCGCCATATAAATTTCCCTGTGTGAGGATTTTGTCGCCAGGTTTCAGCACGGCCAGGATAAGTGTAAGGATGGCGCTCATACCCGAGCTAAACAAAATGCAATGCGCATCTGGAGTGGACTCGAGACCATGGGATTCCATCATGGCGATCTTATCAGCGACAGCATCCATGGTTGGATTGCCATAGCGGCTATACACATGCCCTTCACGCTCCCCCTTAAAGATCTCCATTCCTTCGTCGATTGACTCGAACTCAAAGGATGAGGTTGCGTAGATGGGCAGAATGTGCGGTCGTGTCGTCCGATTTTCCTTACTTTCACGGACACACAGTGAGGTGAAACTCCACTTATTTTCCATTCTAAAAGCTTGTTTTATTCGTGTCTACCGAAGATAGAAAACTGGGAGAGGTACAAGAGATTGAGATTGTCGTCGATCGGGGTCAAACACCTCTGCGCATAGATAAGTTTCTCTTCGATCGCTTAGAAAAGACATCACGAAATCGAATTCAGGATGGAGTAGCAGAAGGAGTAATCACGGTAAACGGTGAGGCCATCAAATCAAACTATAAGGTGAGACCCCGTGATGTCATTCTACTTCGCATACCTCGCCAAAGGGCAGTAGGAGAGTCGGTCATACCACAAGATATACCCATAGATATTATCTATGAAGATGAGACACTTCTCATTGTCAATAAGAAGGCAGGGATGGTGGTCCATCCTGGAGTAGGAAATTTTGATGGGACACTAGTCAATGCGCTAAAACATCATCTCACAAATAAATCACTTCCGTTGCTGGAAGGAAACACCCCAGATCGGGCAGGTCTCGTGCACCGCATTGACAAAGATACGTCAGGTCTCCTCGTGATCGCCAAGACTGACGAGGCCCTGACACATTTGGCCAAACAATTTTTTAATCACACCGTCGAGCGCCGCTATCAAAGTCTTATCTGGGGTCAACCGGACGAAGAAGAAGGATCTATCGATGTAAATATCGGTCGCGATCCTAAGAACCGCACGTTACGCACTTCATTTCCTGATGGACGCGAAGGAAAAGTTGCCAAGACGCACTATCGCCTCATTGAGCCAATGTACTACGTAAGTCTTGTCGAATGTGTGCTGGAGACTGGTCGCACACACCAGATTAGGGTACATATGAAACATGCTGGTCATCCGGTCTTTAATGATGCTAAGTATGGAGGGGCGCGAGTAGTGAAGGGTACTGTTTTTCAAAAATATCGACTCTTCGTTGAGAATTGTTTCAAAATAGTACCTTATCATGTACTTCATGCCGGTACACTTGGCTTTGTCCATCCGGTCACTGGAGAGCAAATGCATTTTGAACAACCACTTCCGGAAAATTTCCAAGAACTACTGGCTAAGTGGCGAGGATACCTGGCATCAAGGACTGCAGGACTTTAATTGCCGTGAATTTGAAGCAACTAGATTGTCTGGAAGATCTTGGCCGATGGATTCTCGAGCAACCTGAGTCTCTGCAGGCAGGAGTTCAACTTGCCGGTCAAAAAAATCCCTGGTTCATCAAGCCCTTTTGTGAGTTGGCCTTAGAAAACCTGGCTCGAGTACTGGTCGCTTCCAGAGAGAGTGCACGCGTAGGCTCTATTTCTGAGAACTACAGGCCCCAAAAAATCAGCAAAATGGTAGGGGTGGTTCTTCCAGGAAAAATTCCTTTGGGTGGAATACGAGAGGTCTTAACGGTTTATCTAATGGGGCATATTCCCATAGTGAAATTAGCTGAAGACGATGCATATCTATTGATTCCTATCTTGAAGAAATGGCAAGAACTAGATGACGAAGGTGGACCGAAAATTCAAGATAGGCTGACGGAGGTAGAGGCCATTGTGTTTCCCCGATCTGACACGAGTGATAAGATATTGAGAAAATATTTCAGTCACATTCCGCATCTTATTCACCGGCAAGCACCGAGTATAGCTGTACTCGATGGTAGTGAAAATGATACCGAACTACTCGCATTCATGGGAGATGTACTGACCTTCTATGGCCAATCAGAAAGCAATATTTCCCATGTCCTTATTCCTGATGGATTTGAACTTTCTCGATTACTGGATGCTTCAGAAAATTTCCGATACATTTTAGCCAATACGCGCTACCGAAGCAATCTTGATTTTCATTTGGCGAAAGCCATGCTCAATCGAACGGAGCATTTGCATAATGATATTTTAGCTCTTGTACGCAGCAAAAGCTTGACTTCTGCGACCAGCATCTTACATTATGAATCATATCATTCTCTGGTCGAACTCAAGGCATGGGTAAAAGAACACTCAGCTGAACTGCACATTCTAGTGACCAATATGACCGGTGAGCTAGATGTGCCCACGAATCCCCTTGGTACTACTCATCAGTGGTCGATGACTGGTTTGACAATAGGAAAAGATACTTTCGAGTTTCTGACAAATATCTGATTTCATGACAAAGCAAGAACGTGCGGCAGAAATTGATAAGATTTTGCAGGAGTACTTTCCGAATCCAGCAATACCATTAGATCATTCGGATACATATACTTTGCTTATTGCAGTTTTACTCTCTGCGCAGTGCACTGATGAGCGCGTGAATAAGGTGACTCCCAATCTCTTTGCACTAGCAGACAATCCTCGGGACATGGCCTTACTTGAGGTAAGTACTATCCATGACGTGATCCGATCCTGTGGGCTGGCACCTTCCAAATCGACCGCGATATCTGGTTTATCCCAGATTCTTCTGGATCAGTACGATGGAGCGGTACCTAAAACACTTTCTGAGCTTGAGTCATTGCCTGGAGTTGGCCATAAGACTGCTTCGGTTGTCATGTGTCAGGCATATCAAGTTCCTGCATTTCCAGTAGATACACACATTCACCGCTTGGCCTATCGCTGGAAATTGAGTACGGGAAAGTCAGTTACCAAGACGGAAAAAGACATCAAGCGTCTCTTTCCAGAAAATCGATGGATCGATCTTCATCTACAGATGATCTACTTTGGCAGAGCCTATTGTCCGGCACGTGGCCACCAACCTTCAGAATGTCCGATTTGCAAAGATTATGGAAGGAGATCGATGTTTGCTTAACAGCTACTGATTAGAAGGGATAATTAATGGCAAAATTAAAATTGATCAATTCACGTGTTGGGATGTTGGGTAGTATGGCAAAGTGTCTCTGATTTTCATCTCCGTATGGATTTCGCACCTTAAGGCCTACGTCAAGAACAACCTTAAAATAATCAGCATCAAAACGCAAACCCATGCCGCTGCCCACAGCAATCTGATCCAAGAAGGAAGAAGTAAATACTCCGCCTTCTCTTTCATCTGGCTTAAGCGTCCAGATGTTTCCAGCATCTATAAATATGGCCCCCTCGATCCGCCAGTAGACGTCAAATCGATATTCGGCATTAAGTAAAATTTTTAAATCTCCCGCCTGAAAGAAGGGCCTATTGTTGTCTCTAGTAATAGTCTGATCGCGTGACTCACCCGGACCCAATTCTCGAATTTTCCATGCTCGAATCGTATTGGGTCCTCCCAGAAAAAATTGCTTCACGTAAGGAATAAAGTCTGAAGTGCCGAAGGGCAATGCCAGACCAATATTTGCTCGAAAGGCCAGAGATTGGTCAGCGTTGATTTGTTTGTAGAGTCGCCCATCCAGGTCCAGCCGAGCAAACTGGGCAAAGGTGAGATCACCAATCTTGAGCGGCTCAGATAGATTGTTTACAATCAGATTAACAAGCATCGCCTCTAGGCCAGAGACTTCAAACTGCGAAATAAATGCGGACGAATAGCCCCTGACACTAGCCGACTTTTCAACTACATAAGTCAATTCATTAAAAAGAACAGATGTGAAAAACTGAGGTGCAAAAGATTTTCTAGCAAACGTCTCTGCTTCATAAAGGAGATTAAAGCTATCTCGAGTCGTTGGATTAAAATAAGTAATGGAGGGGTTGGTAATTTGCAATTGTCTTGCGGTGTTCACCGTATTGAAGGTGCTGCGGAAACCAAAATCTAGATCAATGGATTGATATCGATAGAAGTCCACCAAGTCAACATACTCGTAGTCAGCATTGAGGATGGAGGATGCTCCACTTTTTAATGCATCATATTGGCGATCCTTAAGCAAGCCCAGCTTGTTGGCCATTTTATAGATGCCCAGATAGTCCGCAAATCGCGGAAATTCCAGAGAGTTACTGAAATTAAGATTAATGGCATTAATCACTTGATCACGAGGGGCGAGTTCTACACTCCCGGATACATCGTTGGAAAGCAACTCCGATCCTCCTAAGAAATTATTGTTCCGTAGACTAATACTACCCGTGAGCCCCAGCAGCGCCAAAGAGTTTACCCGGTTTTGACTCAATTGATAACTGGTCTCCACATTTATCTTTATCTCCCTGATCAGGTCTATCTCGATATCGACGATGGAGGGGTCATCCGATCGGGGTATGAGTCGGGGATTGGCAAATTTTATAGCGGGCAGCTGGAGCTGTGCCCGAGTTTGATTTATTTTAGACTTACTCAATTTATCACCTGGTCGAACGACGATGTAACGAAGCAGGCTCGTTGGGCGCACACTATTGTCACGATCAAAATTCACAAAGGTGATCGAGTCATGAATGACCAGCACATCATTTTCCTTAAATTCTGCTGTCTCCGATCGATTGTAGACAGTGACGCTGCCCACCTGCTTGACCGAGAGCTGTCCCTCAGTCCCTGGCAAAATTCGCAGCGATGCACTCGCCTTTCCTCCCATTGTATCACTCACCTCGAGCAAGTCAAAATTCGAATACGAAAAATCAGTATACCCTTCATCTTGCAACAACTCAAGAATGCGTTGCTTTTCCGAATTCAGATTTGTTAGAGATAATGCGCGACCGGATCTGAGAAAACTTTGAGCCCCCTTGCTCTCAACAAGCAACTCGATCTCGCGATTGGGATAGACAATGGAAAAAGTATCGATAGTGTACAATTGGTTGGGTCGTGCAAAGTAAGTCACTTGTGCTTTCTGGCTGGAGATAGTATCTGCATACCAAACCTGCGCCTGCAAATATCCTTTACGGTAAAGCAGGTCATACATAGACAAGCGACTTTCATCGGTCAGCACCGTATCATAGATACTGGGTGGCTCCATCAATTTGTTCTGGATAAACTTGTCAAAATCACTGGTGTCCTGTTTTTCCTGCTGTCGATAGTAGAAATACAATCGGGGCTTGAAGAAGATAAAAGCACGGTCATTGGGTTTCTGTTGAGATGCCGCCGTAAGTTCATTACGCAGTTCATTCTTTACCGATGAAGGCTGATCGGAGATGACTTCTACCTTGTACTTGTGCAGTAGAGCTTCATCTTCCTGAAGGTACTTTTGGGTATTGCAAGCAGTAGTCAGGAAGAGTAAGGGGAGTAGCCAATGAAGGAGTTCGGGAGAGGAAGATGTACATTCATCCTTTGTAAGCAACAGAGCATATGGAACTACGGAAAGCTTCAAAAGGACAGGTTAAATATTTACAATCTTTAAAACTAAAAAAGAACCGGCTAAAGTATGCGTCATTTGTAGCTGAGGGGTCTAAAGTTATCAAGGATATAATTTGTGATAACATACTAGATGTCAAAGAGATATATGCAGTAGATTCGTTTTATACTGAAGAAAAAGAGTGGCTCTCTACCAGATCTTTTGCCTGCTATCTGATTTCTCAGAAAGAGCTAGATCAAATATCCACCTTGCGCACTCCTCATCACATCGTCGCAGAATGTTCGATTCCGCAGCAGGTACTGAATCCCCATGCTCACAGTGCTTTGTTTCTTGACCAGATCGCTGACCCTGGTAATCTAGGCACATTGTTGCGCTCTTGCGACTGGTTTGGGATCGAGCAATTGGTCCTCTCTCCAGGATGTGCTGACCTATTCAATCCAAAGGCAGTACAAGCCGCCAAGGGCAGTACCGGTAGAATTCCTTTTACCATCATGGATGTTGCAGAATTGAGCTCAAAACTGCCACAACATCATTGGTACTATGCTGACATGGGAGGAACCCCCGTTCAGCAACTTGAGGTTTCAAAACCTTTCATCTTGGCTGTGGGAAGTGAGAGCCATGGGCTCAGTAAAGAGACTCTTAGCATGAACGGCTATGCAGTAAGTCTTCCAAAAGTGGGCCAAAGTCGCATTGACTCACTTAACGTGGCCACGGCAACCACTGCACTTCTCGCCTTCTTCTGTCGCTAATGCTGTTATCTAGATCGAAACTTTACAGCAGGGCCTCTATTTCATCATCAAGTTGGTAGGGACTCACACGGGTTGAGGCAATCACACCGTTCTTATCAATGAGAAATGTACGAGGTATACCACGTACACCATAAACGCCTGCTGGAGCAGAGTTCCAATACTGCAGGTCACTTACATGGTACGGCCAGCTGAGTTTATCTTGCTGGATGGCTTGCGTCCATCGACTGGTCTGACCGGGTCGATCTAGTGAAACACTGTATACAGTAAAGCCCTTATCCTTGTACTTGTGGTAAGATTCAACGACATGAGGGTTTGCTCTACGACAAGGTCCACACCAACTGGCCCAGAAATCAAGGAGCACAACTTGTCCCTTGAGGTCTGAGAGCTTCATCACATCTCCTGAGGGATTAGGCAATGCAATATCAGGAGCGGGTTGTCCTACTTTTATTTTCTCTTGAGATTGCTGGCGCGCTATTTCCTGTTCCGCTTGCTGCACTGCGTTTCCATAGATGGAAGCATATTCCGACTGTGGATACTGAGTTTTCAAGCGATTGGCAACACTTTTCATCAGGGCCATATTGGCGACAGAGGGTTGTAGGCCTCCTGAAGCGCAATAGTGCATTGCAGCTATGGCGTCTTCTTCATTTTCAATCAGACTCTTTAGATCGGCACCTTTGATCTCCCCAGCCACCAATTTTTGCATGTTAGCGATCATCCTCTTTGCAGAAGGCGAGCCTTCTACTTCGAAGGCATATTTCTTAAGATCTTCAACTTTACCGTTGATCTCTACCGACTTTTCACCACCGGTAAAGTGCAAAAATGCTCGTTGGGCTCCTGCTCGGATCCGGTAAATACCAGGTTCTAGCGGCTCGATGAGATCCATGCGAAAATTGCCTTTGTCATCGACAGTGGTTTTCTCGATCACGTTGCTCTTGTTCATCTTCATGATGTCCAGGAGAATTTGCATGTCTTCACCGCCTTCTAAATTTCCAGAAATCAGAGTTCCATCAGGTGAAGAGGGACCATCTCCTCCAGTACTTTGACAAGACCAACAGATAGCCAACGCTGCAATAACCAGAAATCGAAGTGTCACTTTATACATAAGATTACTTTATAGTTTCTAAATAATGATCAAGTAAATGCTGATGGGATGTGGACCATGTCTCCACAGCCCCAAAGTCTAAACCATTGACTGACAGTCCATTTCCTTCCACTTTGCCTAACACAAAAAACGGTATTCCGGTTGCGGCTAGTATGCGTTTTGTCTCATCAAGAACATCTTCTCGACAACTAACGGCGAATCTCCCTTGACCTTCTCCAAAAAGAAAAGCCCTCGGTTCAATACCTGGCATGGTTTCAATGGTAAATCCAAGCTGCCCTGACATCGCTGACTCCAACAAAGACACAAAAATCCCGCCTTCCGAGACGTCATGAGCAGAGCTTAACAACTTTTTATCAATCAGTTGTCGTACCTGATCTTGCACGGCTAGTTCGGCGTCCAGGTCGAAATGCGGTGCCTGAGTACCTGTTTCTCCTAAAACGACACGGGCATACTCCGAACAATTGAGGTCTCCGGTCTCCTCTCCAATCAGGATGATATGATCACCCTGGCTTTTGAAAGAGAGTGTTGTGATGGAGTCTATGTCGTCAATGAGGCCAAGCATCCCAATGGTAGGAGTGGGGTGTACCGGCTCGGTGCGATCCTGAAGAACACTTTGATTGTAAAAGCTCACATTTCCACCGGTAACTGGTGTATCAAAAGCCCTGCAAGCATCTCCCATGCCTCTTATTGCTTCTGAAAACTGCCAGAAAACCTCAGGGTTATATGGATTGCCAAAGTTGAGACAGTTCGTGATGGCAACGGGTAGTCCTCCAGAGCAGGTGATGTTGCGAGCAGCTTCAGCCACCGCAATCATCGCACCACGATAGGGGTCCGCATATACATATGAACTGTTGCAGTCCGTCGTTGCACAAAGGGCTTTTCGTGTTCCTTTCAACCGAATCACTGCTGCATCGGCTGGATCATTGGTGCCAGTCGTATTTGTTCTCACCATCGAATCATACTGCTCATAAAACCACCGTCGTGAGCACAAATTGGGAGACTTCATCAACTTGTGGGCAGCCTCTAGCACATCATAGGGATGTTCGATCTCTGACTCATGCAGATCTTTAAGACGTGACCGGTAGGCAGGCTCCTTGCTGGGCCGCTCATAGATCGGTGCACCTCCTCCCAAAACGAGTGAGTGGGCGTCGACATCTGCCACTTTTTCACCGTGATGAAAAAATTCGAGACGGCCGGAATCTGTCACCACACCGATCTCCTGGCATTGCAGATCCCATTTGTCAAAGACTTCCTGGAGTGCGTGTTCTTTTCCTTTGTGAGCGACAATCAGCATGCGCTCCTGACTCTCACTCAAAAGGATTTCGAAAGCCTCCATATTGTCTTGGCGCGTTGGCACTTTGTCTAGATCGATGATCATTCCGACACCTCCCTTGGCACTCATCTCAGAAGTAGAGCATGTGATACCCGCTGCTCCCATGTCCTGCATACCAACCAACGCTCCTGTCTGGATCACCTCAAGTGAAGCTTCAAGCAAAAGTTTTTCTTGAAAAGGATCTCCCACCTGTACCGATGGCAGGTCCTCTGCAGAATCTTCCGTCAGGTCTGCGGATGCAAATGTCGCCCCATGTATGCCATCTTTTCCGGTGCTGGAGCCAACAATAAAAACCGGGTTTCCTGCACCCAAGGCGATCGCAGAAACAGTCTCATCACTTTTTACCACACCGACAGACATGGCATTGACCAGTATATTTTGCTGATAGCACGGATCAAAATAGACCTCTCCTCCCACTGTTGGGATGCCGAGACAATTTCCATAGTCCCCGATTCCCTTGGTCACTCCCTGGATGAGATGTTGCATGTGGCTATTGGCCGGATCCCCAAAACGTAGAGAGTTTAGCGTGGCAAGTGGGCGAGCACCCATCGTAAAAA
>CAJQNM010000594.1 GCA_905479665.1 uncultured Saprospiraceae bacterium | reverse complement strand
CAATTATCAATTGTCAATTACCAATTACCCCCTATATTTTCACATCCTTCCACCTGCCTCTGCGGAAAATCAACACCGCCACCAATGCTAAAATCGACTCGCTGATCGCAATAGCCCAGTACACACCCGGAGCTTTAAAATCGAAGGTCATGCTGAGCACGTAGGCCAGTGGTATTTGCAGGAGCCAAAAGCACACAAAGTTGATAATGGTGGGCGTGCGTGTATCTCCGGCCCCATTAAAAGACTGACTGATCACCATGCCGTAGGCAAACGCCACATAGCCGACGCTGATGATCCGAAGGCTAGCCACAGCATAGCGCAACACTTCGGGATCGTCATGGAAAAAACCTGCAATCTGAACGGCGAAAACAAAATAGAAGATGGAGACGACCAGCAAAAAAAGCATCGTATAAAAGGAAGATTTCCAGACGGACTCTTGGGCACGATCCGGAAAACCGGCACCAAGATTTTGACCGACCAATGTCGCTGCCGCGTTCGCCATTCCCCAGGCCGGCAAAATCGCAAAGATGATGAGCCGGATAGATATGGTATATCCAGCAATCGCCGGCTCTCCAAACTCTGACATAATTCGCATCAGAAATATCCAGCTCGAGGAGGCAATAAAATATTGGCCCATACCTCCTATCGAGACCTTAAACAACTTGCGAATGATATCCCATACAATGTGCAAATGCCGTCGCGATATCTTAATAATATTTGATCCGCGCACTAATATGTGGAGCTGATAGGCCACTCCAACTCCACGGCCGATGCTGGTGGCGACTGCTGCTCCCGCCAAGCCCAATTCAGGAAATGGACCCCAACCAAATATTAAACACGGGTCCAAAATAATATTGAGAATATTGGCAATCCACAGAGACCGCATGGCAATAGCCGCATCGCCGGCTCCCCGAAAAATGGCATTGAGCAGAAATAAGAACATGATCACGAAATTGGTCCCAAAGAGGATGCGCGTGTACCACACCCCTTCATCGATCAGCGTTTCGCTGCCACCCATCAATCGCAAAACATTTGGGGCAAAGAAAAATCCAGCCACAGATAATATTAGCGAAAACGCCAGAGCAATAGCCATGGCTTGCACGGCCGCTACTGCCGCCGCTTCCTTGTCGCCCTCGCCGGTACGCCGCGCAACCATCGCGGCAGCTGCCATGCTCAGCCCAATAGCGATCGAATAAACAATTGTGATCACGGACTCCGTAAGGCCTACCGTGGCTACGGCATTGACACTCACTTTCGATACAAAAAATACATCGACCACTGCAAACAAGGCCTCCATGACCATCTCCAATATCATCGGAATAGAAAGCAGCACGATTGCACGCCGGACACTTCCGGTTGTAAAGTCTTTCTCATCGCCACGTATGGCAATCAGGAATAAATTCAGATATTTTTTCATTGAAACAGAAATAAGTATGAGAAATGGAATTCAAAATCGTCTCCGATGCCGACAGTGGATGTCTTTATCTTTTGGTGACTTTCGAAAAACCGCTACTTACTTCATAATGCAAAACCTCTTGAGACCGCAAGGATACAAAAAATTCTTTTAGAGCTTTGAGCGGTCAGCTGTGAGCTGTGAGCGGGTTGCGGTTTGTGATTTACGGTCTCGTTTCGGTTGCTTGGGCTGGTTCAAGTTTTAAGAAGGGTTCAAGGTTCAAGAGGGTTGAAGGTTCAAGAAGTTTGGGGTTACCAAGGACCGTTCGAGATCCAGAGGGATTTCGGATGAAATGTTCACTTGGATTTGTTCAAAGTTCAAGAGGGTCAAGGTTCAAAACGTTCGGGGCTCCAAAGGAAGTTACTAGATCCTTTCCTCACGCAATGCGTTTCCTCTTTTCCTCGTACATTTCCTCATCCTTCTCAGCTTGACCATCTCGATCTCTCGCTATCTCGGTATCTCGCAGTCTCGCAGTCTCGCAGTCTCGGTATCTCGATCTCTCGCTGTCTCGGTGTCTCGCAGTCTCCCTTTATGCAACTTTTCCGAACAATGCCTCGTCTATACAAAAAAGAAATAGCTATGAACTCTATCTACAAGCTCTCCCTAATCCTATCCCTTCTGTTCCTTACCACTCAAATCAGTGCACAACGAAGCATCGAGCAAGATCGTCGTCTTGGCAATTTCGACGCCATCGAAGTGTCTTCTGGCATCGATGTCTACCTCTCTCAGGGCAACGGCCATGAACTGAGAGTCGTCGCCGATCCCGACCTCATGGATGACATTGTCACGGAGGTATCTGGCAACACGCTCCGAATCAAAATGAAAGGCAGAAAATGGTCTGGATGGAACTGGTCAAAGTCAAGAGAATCAAGCAAAGTGTATGTCACGATGCAGGATCTTACCGAGCTCACAGCTTCGGGAGGCTCTGATATCGTTAGTGAAACTCGCTTCAGTGGCGATCAGCTTGCTATTGAAACATCAGGCGGAAGTGACGTAGAGCTCAATCTAAAATACAACCAACTTGAAGCGCGTACTTCCGGTGGATCAGATCTAGATCTCGAGGGTACTGTCGGCGTCTTTCAAGTGCATGCCAGTGGCGGAAGCGATTGCAGTGCTCAAGATCTTGAAGTCACTGACAGATGTTCCATTTATGCGAGTGGAGGTTCGGATACCGACGTAACCGTCTATGGAGATCTTCAGGTAGATGCCAGTGGTGCAAGCGACGTACATGTGTATGGTGATCCGAAGAATGTGCGGCAGTCGGCTTCGGGAGCGAGTGATGTGTATATTAAGTGAGCAGTGAGCTTTGAGCTTTGAGCAGTGAGCAGTGAGCAGTGAGCTTTGAGCTTTGAGCAGTCAGCTTTGAGCAGTGAGCCCTGAGCCTGGAACTCGGAGCAGTCAGCTATGAGCTTGGAGCACTCAGCTTTGAGCAAGACACAGTGTGCTCACAGCTCATGACTCACAGCTCACTTAGGCTCAAAGCCCAAAATGAAGCTTGCTTTCAAAAGATCCGTCCATTTAAAACCTGGTCGAGTCTTGAGATCTTGCTTGTCGAAACCCAATCCCAAATCAACTCCGATGGTGCCTAGCATGGGGACTTTTGCACGGACTCCGATACCTACGGAGCGCTTTAGATCCCATGGCTGGTAGGCACTGAGTGAGCTCCATGCATTTCCTGCGTCGGCAAATGTGAGGAGATACATGCTCCCGCTTTGATTGAGCCGATAGCGCAATTCGAGACTAAGCTTTTGGTACATCGCTGCTCCACTGCTGCCAACGGCAGGGAAGTCTTCCGTGCCGTAACCACGCAGTGTGATGGGATCTTTGCCTGTGAGAGAATAACCCGTGGCAAGAGGTTCTGCACCCAACTCAAATCGCTGAAAAGGAGCACTCCCGATTATTTTACTGTATGCACCCAATAGTCCCCAATTTGCACTTGCCTTGAGTACCCACTTATCCGCAACTTGTTTGTACCAAGTGCTATTTAGCTCCCACTTGTGATATTCCACATATTTATAGAGACGCGCCGGCGGTAGCTCCGTATAGTCCGGATTGCCACCACGCAACAAACTATATGGTGCCGTGAGTTGCACAGAGAATGATACCAGTGAACCTTTCGTCGGAAAATGCGGATGAGAAATACTATTGCGCGCAATGGTCTGCTTCAGAAAATAATTATTGAACAGTCCATTATCGATGGTTACGCCAGTTGGTGTGTCAAACGCTCCGGCAAAATTATTCAGGTGCATTTGTTGCAGATTGAGAGACGTAGTGGAAACGAAATAATCATCCGGCCAACTCAATTGCTTTGCCAAACCTACACTTGCCTGTGCAATTGAAAATGTATTTTCTAAATTGCTTTGATCGGCATTGCGCGTATAATATCCGGATAGTTGCAAGGCATTCGGTTTTTTCCCACCGAGCCACGGCTCAATAAATGTAAAATTGTAGGATTGATATAGTCTTCCAGTGGATTGCGCTCGCAGGGTAAGTCGCTGGCCTCCACCCCATGGCGTTCGGTCATCTCCACGTCCAAAGAGATTTGCCAGTGAAATATTGGTAAAGGTAAATCCCAATGTACCTACCAGCCCACCCGCAGCAGACGGATCGAAGCCCGCAGATAGCTCTACTTGGTCGGATGATTTTTCTTTTAATTGATACTCGATGTCTACCGTACTCCGGGCGGCATTCACAGGAGTTTGGACGGACATTTTCTCAGGATCAAAAAAGCCCAAGTTTATGATCTCTCGCTGGGATCGTATCAAAGCTGCCCGACTGAACTGATCGCCGGGCCGAGTACGGATCACCCGCCGTATTACGTCTTCATCGGTCCGATCGTTTCCTGTGATTAGCACTTTATCAATCACTGCTTTGGGGCCCTCAAATATTCTGATCTCCAGATCGATTTGATCTTTCTCCACAGCAATCTCTTCCACTGAGATGCGAAAGAAGAGATGCCCACGATCGAGATAAAGCGAACTAATGTCCGTTCCCTTTTCACTAAAGTGCAGGCGCTCTTCGAGCAATGCAGCATTGTAACGGTGACTCTTCTGGATGCCCAATGCTCGGCCAAGCTGTGCATCCGTATAGAGTGAATTTCCTCTCCATAAAATATTTCGGAAATAATAGGGCTCACCTTCCTCTATAGTCAGATGAATGGATAAATTACCATCTCCCTTTGCGAGGACAGTATCGTGCACAATTCTTGCATCGCGAAATCCATGCTGGCGATAGTATGCGACGATGTTTTCCTTATCCAACTGATATTGTGTCTTAATAAATTTGCTGCTGGAAAGTATTCTTTTCTTACTTCGCGTATTGGTCATCTGGGATCGCAGTGTTCTTGCTGAAATGCTGTCATTTCCTTGAAAATAAATACCGCTTACTTTTATTCGTGGTCCCGGATGGACCGTAAATTTTAATGCAACTCTTCCCTCCGTATTCTTTCTTGCAATCTGCACAGATGGCTTCCCTCTACCCTTTTCGATGTAATACCTTCTGATTGATTCTATTGCATTTTGTCCCGCCGATTCAGACACAATTGATCCTTTAACTAAAATTTTATCAAGCCGCTCTCGCAATTCCTTCTCCTGTATTTTCTTGATCCCATCCAGAGTATAGCGCTCTAGTCGTGGCTGCTCCGCCACTAAGATTTTCAAAAACACTACATCACCGATACGTTTGTCAATAGTGATATCTACAACAGAAAATAGTCTGCGCTTCCACAGTGCTTTAATGCCCTCGGCAATTTTTGGGCCCGGTATTTTAATCCTCATCCCTTTCCGCAATCCACTGATGGATCGCACCAACTCATCATCTGCATTCTTGGTCCCCTGCACAGAAATACCACCAATTTCATATTCAATCGGTGTCGAATAATCTGCAATTTCTTGTGCCGACGAACTCGTAAAAAGAAAGAAAATGATAGCTAGAATAAATGGGGCTCGTAGCATATACCGTTATCAATGTGTCGCAGTAAAACGTGAGCCTGGAAGATGTGTGACAGTGAGGAGTGGAGTTTAACAAGAAATTAAGTCTCATCACGACCAAAGGGAGCCCAATTGTCTGAATCAGGATTCTTAAGATGAAAGGATGAACAGGATTGACTTGGGGTAATAAAATATATAATCGAATGGATGGAGAAGAAAAAGTCAAAGAACGCACTTGGGAAACGGTTTCGGGGATTAGTATTGGTCTTCAACCCGTGTACAAAAAAAGGAAAGTGAGGCCAACATTGTCTGAATCAGGATTCTCAGGATGAGAGGATGTAGAGGAATGACTTAGTGCTAATAAAAATACACCATCGAATGGATGGAGAAAGGTCACGAACTCATAGAGGCAGATACTACTTCGGGTTTTCTTGAAAAGCAAGCAGTCACCACCCAAGAGATTCCTCTGCTCCACTTCGTTACGGAACACACGCACTCTTCCCATCCCGAGCAGATCCGAGAGAACTATGGATTTGGCATCTTGTACATTTAGGTTCTTAAGACTATACAGTATGAACTCCTCTTCGCTATGGCACCGATGCACTCTTGATGGGCCGATACTTGGTCAGAATATATACACACAATAGTATGGCTCCCACCGCCAAAACAAGTAACCCACCATCTCCAAAGAGTGGTCGCCAATCATCCGGAAAAGAAAATGCCAGGACATCATTCAGAATATGAGCTACAATGGGCACCCAGAGACTGCGATGTCTATAGTAGATCCAAGCATAGGCCAAACCTCCAATCGAAGCATCTATAAACTGCAAACTCGTACCGTGGATCAATCCAAAAATCAGCTAGGAAATCAAAGCAGCTGACCAGAAAGAGCCTCGTTTAAGCAGACCGCCGAATAATACTCCCCTAAATACTAGTTCTTCTAAAAATGGCTGTATGGTGCAACCCAATATTTTAGTTGTCATCGTCTCATTCTCGTATACTTCACTTACTGAAGCTGCCATGGACTCGTAGGTAGGCAAGAACTCAATTAAAGCCCCCATCGCAACTCCCATCGCAAGCAAGCCAAGAATGCCCCAGAGAGTGCAGGGATTAAAATGTCTTTTCCAATGTGTGGGATTCAAAACTGATTTGAAGACACTTACACTGGGACCTTGAATTATCAGATATACTGTAAATAGTATACTGATTGCAATTAGCGATATCAGAATTTCCTCATTTGGCCCTTCATAGTCGACAAATGTGTCGGCAATAAGAACTACAACTATCGATGCTATTGTAAATATAAGTGCACATCCAATAGTAAAGATTAGCTGTGCCTTAATTTTATCAGTATCAATTTTGCGGATTCTCATTTTTAAATAGGTTTTGGAAAAGTCCTTTCTCTTTCGCTCAAGCCAATGTATAGCCCGTATGTATTTCAGAATCTTGAATCAATGCATCTTTCTCTTCTTCTCTTAGAGCGTTTAGAATGAGCACATCGTTGCAGCTGAATACAACATTTATTAATGATATAAATTGAAGTATGTAGTCGTCATTTACTACAGCG
>CAJQNM010000593.1 GCA_905479665.1 uncultured Saprospiraceae bacterium | reverse complement strand
AGGAGTATATGACTGCCAAATGATCACGTTTTGCAGGACCACACATGACATGTTTTGCAGCGACTCTGATCGGCGACATTAGCTCACTAAACAGTACCAAACTATGGATGACTGCAGTGAGTAGACATGTGATGTGTCTTCGGTCTCCGTGAGCCAGATACAATAGATAAATGGTCATTTTTTTAGGATCAAGATGGAGGAGTTTCCAATCTTGACTTTATTGTCACAATATGATAAAATAAAGCCTTTGCCTGCTATTAGAGAAGTAACTTCCGGAAGAGCCCTATAGTGGAATTGAGATAGCAAAGAGATATTTTGAGCTTGGAAAGAGCTAGTCCTCGTTGAAATATCTGCACTCCACCACTGTCTGAATCAGGATTTTCAGGATGACTGGATCATCGGGATGACGTGATATGAAATACTACACAGCATCAAGGAAGGAGCCAAGAATGATTAAATTGGAATTAAATCAGGTAAATCCTAAAATCGAGAAAATCCTGATTCAGACAAAGGGGATAGAGGGAAGTGTGCCATTCAAAACAGTCACTTTTTATTATATTAAGAGTGCCATTGGTTTGAGCAGATGAGCTCCTAGGAGGCTGTTGAATTACTGGATCGATTTGGCTCGCTAGCTTATTTTGGTTGCAGACGAGCCAAAAAACGCATAAATAGCCAAGCTATATCGAGTATTTTTGGTGAAGTATGCGGGCAAAAGAAGCCGCGAACGAATCAGAGTTAGTATTTCAACAGCCTCCTAGCTGGATCACATTTGCCTACGGTGCAGTCTTTGTACTGCTGGTGACAATTGTATAAGCTTCGCAGGCGATAATAATGTGTAATGTGCTCAACCGGGCTACATATCTGGAAGCCGTTTAGATTGGCCGAAATAATACCAAGTGGCAGAGAAGATCGACATACAATATAGACCAGCAAATCAAGATGACCTAGACTTAACATATAAAATTAAGGTCAAATCTTTAAAACCCTATATCGTGCAAATTTGGGGATGGGATGAGCAGATGCAAGAGGAGCTGCACAAAGCTAGATTCAACTTTGAGAAGGTTACAGTGATTTTGCTAGATGATTTGGAGGTTGGGTTTTATGAACATGAGATGCGGGAAGATGAGTTGAGAATAGAGAACATCTTAATCATGGAGGAATTTCGATCAAAAGGAATTGGGAAGAGAGTGCTGGGCAGCATCGTCCAGGTTGCGGGTAAAAATGGTCTTGACGGTAGCCTTCGTGTATTTAAGATAAATGTACGTGCGAGAGCATTTTACGAAAGGAATGGTTTTGTCGAAATTGGTGAAACCGCCCACCACATTGAGATGGAGTTGAGTGCAGTTAATTGAAATAGAGGGAAATGAAATACCAATACACAATCTTTTACGTGGTAAGTGTTGAAGAGACCATTCGGTTCTACGAGAAGGCATTTGGGTTTATGCCCAAGTTCATTACACCGGAAAAAGACTATGGAGAACTTGTGACTGGAGAAACTACGATTGCCTTTGCCTCCCTGGAATTAGGCAAAGCGAATTTCAAGAAGGGTTTCGAGAGCATCGTGAATGGTGAGAAGCCGATGGGAATGGAGATGGCCTTCGTTTCTGAAGATATCGAAAATGATTTCCAAAAAGCAATTGATGCAGGAGCAACTGAATTCGAAAGCATCACGGAAAAGCCTTGGGGACAGAAAGTGGGGTACGTGAGGGATACCAATGGGATTCTAATTGAGATTTGTACTCCGATGAAGGGGTAGTGGCAATGCACGTACATCACCACTTCATATTGCATAAGCCTTTCGGCTACCTCTCGCAGTTTGTAAACAATCAGAACAAACGCAGGAATAAAAAACTGCTGGGAGAGCTCAGTGACTTTCCAGAAGGGACCATGGCCATAGGCCGCCTTGATGAAAGTTCGGAGGGGCTTTTGTTACTCACGACGGATGGGCTGGTGAGTGCAGAAGTGACTAGCAAGAAAGTAGAAAAGGAATATTATGTGCAGATAGATGGGGAAGTGACTGATGGTGCAATACAGCAGTTGAAAAACGGGATCGAGATCCATTTGAAGAGTAGAAAATACACCACACTTCCATGTAAAGTGCAGCGATTGAATCCGGCTCCAGATTTTGAAGCGAGGGTAAAAAAGATACGGGACGAAAGGCATGGGCCGACAAGCTGGTTGTCGATCACCTTAAGAGAAGGGAAGTTTAGACAAGTTCGGAAAATGACGGCTGCTGCGGGATTCCCAACATTGCGTTTAATTCGGGTGAGAATAGGAAGTATTCTGCTCGATGAATTGCCCTCGGGGCAAAGTATTGAGGTGGATGATTTTGGAATAGAGGGTTGATAAAAAAATAGAGATAGATCGGGATATCTACGATTTAGTGAGCGAGATGGGCTTTCTCGAAAGGTCAGTTAGGGACTTGGAGTAGACTTCGTGCTGTTCCTAAATCTATTTGGAGAAATATGATAGGTATTCTTAAAAACCCGATTAAAAGCAGAAGGAGAGTTGTACCCGATCAGTACACTAATTTCTACAATCGAAAGATCAGAAAAGTTTAGGAGCTGCTTCGCTTTAGTCAATCTCCACTCTTTGATATAGGACAAAGGAGTATTGCCAACAGATTTCTTAAATCGTTGAATAAACAATGTCCTAGAAATACCCGCAAAGCGAGACAGTATTTCTATCGTAAGGTTATTATTTAGATTGTTATGAATATAAGTGACAGATTTATAAATTGCTTCGTCTTTGAAAAGATTTGTCTTGGAGGCGGGTTGATTTTGATAGTAATGTCTTAAGATAGAAACGAATAAGATTTCTGCAAATCTGACAATAATGGTTTTGTGTCCGACTTGCTTCTTGGAGAGCTCATCTATGATAGCGTTTAGTACAGTGTCGATAAGATCAAATCTACCATAGGCATCATTTTTTATCAAAATAAATTCTGGTAAATCGGATAAGATGAAATGACTAACTGTTCTATCCATCTCGTAATGTCCACAGACTAAATTAGTCGAAATTTCACCCTCGTCTTCAAAGGGATCATTGCCGTTTAGAATATTCTTGACGACTGAGTCTCCTGAGAGGCACACTGCCTTGCGGCTGGCTTTGATCTTATGTGGCTTGCCCGTCGGAAATATCACCAAGTCTCCACTAGATAGATCAAATACCTCGTCAGCAACCTTCAGGATACTATTGCCCCCAACAACAAAATGAAATTGAGCATAATCTCCCGCAGGAACGTCCATGCCCCAATGACCACAAAAGCCATGCTTGAAGTAGACCGCTGATTTAAATCGCACCGTATCCAATACATCTTCAATAATATCTTTCATGGCCTAAATATGAGATGTTTTGGTAATTAAACCGATGTAAAGTACGAATAGTCATTAAAATTGACCATATGGGATAGATTAGTTCGTGAGATGCCCATAAATTTGCCTCATTAGTTAACCATTAAACATTTTCTTCAATGATGTATTTTAAATCAATCTTGATCCTTCTTGCCTTTGCGAGTGTGACTTCAAGCTCATGTGCTCAGAGTAAAGTTTTCGCTAATGATCAAAACATAGCTGTGGGGGGCTATGATGTTGTTGCTTATTTCAACGACTATGAGTCCGTTCGTGGCAACAGTGAGCATGCCGTTGAGTTGGATGGTGCTACCTATTATTTTAGCTCAGTGGAGAATGCAACTATTTTTAGAAAGAGTCCGACCACCTATCAGCCGCAGTACGGAGGGTATTGTGCTTTTGCTATGGCAATGAAAGGGGCAAAGGCACCTTCAGACCCTGAGACCTTTAAAATTAGAGATGGAAAGCTATATCTCTATTTTAATGATTACTACGAAGGGAAGCCTTTTAATACGATCGTTCCTTGGAATGGCAATGAGGCAGAAATGATCGTTAAAGCAAACACCAATTGGAAGAGCCAAAGTCATTAATTGGGAGATTGCATCATAGATTGGTGTCAATTCGGCTGATTATTGCATATTGTTGGGGCACAATTAGAGCGCCATAAATGATGACTGAATCTGACAATACCACCAGATGCACACGGATGATTTCCAGCGTGATGATCAGCTGCATGCTCCTGCTGGCATGTGGTGGAAGTAATGGTGTGTCAAAAGATGCTTCTCAGCTGCAGCCTAAGCTTGGTTCCCGTACGGTGCAAGTACTTGATGTAGATGGCTTGAGGTT
>CAJQNM010000592.1 GCA_905479665.1 uncultured Saprospiraceae bacterium | reverse complement strand
AGACAAGGCATAAAAAATAAGCATAGTGGGGCTATGTGAATTTTTTATAACGAAGTATAAATTCCTGCCTGCCGGCAGGCAGGGCAAAAGAACCAGGGTAAATCGGGAAGTTATTCTTTACTGATCCCTTAGTCAGAAGATCTAGCCAACTCAAGGCGCATCGGCTTTCCACGCTTCACGGCACCATTCTTAACCACCTGATCACCATTGAGAAATACGCCGGCAATTTTTCCTGGCAAGCTTCGATTTTCCAATGGCGACCAACCACATTCGTAAAGAATTTGCTCGCTGTTTATTTGTGTTTCTGCTTCGGGATCAAATAAAACCAGATCTGCCCAATACCCCTCTCGAATAAATCCGCGATCCTTCACCTCAAAACAAATGGCGGGAGCATGACACATTTTTTCGACAATGCGCTCGAGCGATATTTTCTCAGCTTGATAGAAGGTCAACATCAGATTAAGACTGTGCTGTACCAAGGGTAGGCCGCTTGGTGCCGAAAGATATTCTTGTGCTTTCTCTTGCGCCGTATGCGGTGCATGATCGGTTGCAATAATATCGAGGCGATTATCCAGCAGCGCCTGAAAAAGTAAATCCTTGTGATGTGGAGCCTTAATCGCAGGATTGCACTTGATGCGGTTCCCCAGTGCTGCATAATCATCACTCGAAAAATAGAGATGATGCACACAAACCTCAGCCGTGATTCGTTTCTCCGCAAGTGATTGGTGATTGGTGAAAAGTGCCAATTCATCGGCAGTAGAAATATGCAAAATGTGTAATCGCGTACCATGCTTGCGTGCCAGGCCCAGCGCAAGGGTGGAGCTTTTTAGACAACCAGCTTCATTGCGGATGATGGGATGATCGGCCGCTGTCAGTGTTCGACCGGAAAGTTTTGCAATATCAAGATTCTTCCGGATCGTCTGCTCATCTTCACAATGAGTGGCAATCAGCATCGGGGTATTGGCAAAGAGCTGTTCCAGTGCCGGAATCTGATCCACCAGCATATTGCCGGTACTGGAGCCCATAAAGATCTTCACTCCACAGACTTTCGTCGGGTCTGTCTTGAGTACCTCTTCCAGATTCTCATTGGTCGCCCCCATGAAAAAAGAATAATTGGCAAAGGCGGTGGCCGCTGCGATGTCGTATTTGTCTTGCAGCAATTCTTGTGTCACTGCATTGGGCTTCGTGTTGGGCATCTCCATAAATGTGGTCGTACCTCCAGCGATGGCAGCTCGAGATTCTGATGCAATCGTGCCCTTGTGGGTGAGACCTGGTTCTCGAAAGTGTACCTGATCGTCAATGATGCCAGGCATCAAGCAGAGTCCGTTGGCAGCAACTTCGATAGCTTCTGGTGCACTAATATGACCATCGATCTTTGCGATACGGCCGTTCTTCATGAGTACATCACCTTGCGTGATTACTCCTTCATTGATGATGCGGGCTTCTTTGATTAATGTTGGCATACAGCGAATATCGCAGATTCATTTCAAGATCCAATAGATGCGTGGTTTCCACTGCAATTCTCAGAGACCCGTTGGCGCAGATCTATACAATTATTACTTTCGCGTGATGGGACCAAAAATTGGCATACTGGGCGGCGGCCAACTGGGCAAAATGCTTGTGCAAGCGGGCTCAGCCTGGGATCTAAATCTGCATGTTCTGGATAAATCGAAAGATTTTCCAGCAGCATCAGTGTGTCCCAATTTTCATCTTGGTGATTTTACCAATTTCGAAGATGTGGTACAGTTTGGGCAGGAGATGGATATTATCACGGTAGAAATCGAATCCATCAATGTAGAAGCACTCGAGCATCTCGAGGCCAGTGGCAAAGAGGTCTATCCATCCCCCCAGGTGATTCGTACGATCAGAGACAAAGGGCTGCAAAAGATGTTTTACCGGACCCACCAGATCCCAACCAGTGCCTTTGATCTTTTTGCAAATTTCGACGAGATTAAATCTGCCATCAACTCAGGATCTCTGACCTATCCGTTTGTCCAAAAATCTCGCATCGGCGGGTACGATGGTCGCGGAGTAGCGGTGATCCATAGCGAAAGTGATTTAGCAAAGCTCCTTCCAGTCCCCTCGCTAGTCGAGGATCTCGTGGACATAGACAAAGAGATTGCAGTGATCGTCGCTGGCAACGGAAAAGACTGGATCACCTACCCCTGTGTAGAAATGCTCTTCCACCCCACTGCAAACCTGGTGGAGTTCCTCGGTTGCCCGGCCGCACTCACCACAGACCAAGCAGCCAAAGCACACGCACTTGCCATGCAAGTAGCCCAACAACTGGACGTGCGAGGCCTACTGGCCGTCGAACTCTTCCTCACGAAATCTGGTGATATCATTGTCAATGAAGCAGCACCTCGCCCCCACAACAGCGGCCACCACACCATCGAGGCCGCGGTGACATCACAGTTTCAACAACACCTGAGGGCGATCTTGGGATACCCGCTCGGAAGTACTGCAATCATCAAGCCGGCAGTGATGATAAATCTACTTGGTGCCCCTGATCACAGCGGCCCTGTCCACTACCAA
>CAJQNM010000591.1 GCA_905479665.1 uncultured Saprospiraceae bacterium | reverse complement strand
CATTTTGGTCGAAATCTAGGCGTAACTCGCATCTACTCACGTTAGTCCATGGTATTGATAAAACAGAATGATGAATGACTTTACTAGGCATATCACAAATGTTAGTTTCTTGTTTTTGGCATTGAGCGCCCCACTTAGCTTCCTGGAGGCACAGCCCAATCACGTAGAACTTGGCGCTGTGACCTGGCTGCGGGACTTTGACGAAGCGACAGCCCAGGCTCAAAAAACCGCCAAACCCATTCTCCTGCTTTTTCAGGAAGTACCGGGCTGCATGACCTGCCGCAATTACGGCAGCAAGGTTCTCAGCCATCCATTTATCGTGGAGGCTGTTGAAGACTATTTTGTACCACTGGCCATTTTCAACAATCGCAAAGGGAGAGATGCCCAGATCCTGGAGCAATACGGTGAGCCAAGCTGGAATAATCCGGTTGTGCGATTTACCGATCAAGCGGGCCATGACCTGATCGATCGTCTCAACGGCAACTATCGCCCCACTGGTCTCATCGAACATATGATGGCCGCGATGCAAAAAAGCAGTATAGCTGTACCAGAATATCTCAAACTGGCCCATGCCGAGTTAAAGATGGAGGAAGGTGGCCTCGACAAAGTAACCTTCAGCATGTTTTGTTTCTGGACCGGCGAGAAGGTATACGGTCAGGTCGATGGCGTAGCTTACACCGAGGCTGGTTTTATGGATGGACATGAAGTGGTCAACGTTTACTTTGATCCCAGTAAAACGTCTGTCGCTGATTTGATCGAGGCAGGCAAAAAAGGAGCATCGGCAGATGGAATTTACTGCTCTGCCCCAGTTCATGAAAAAGCAGCAAGCGCTTTATTGTCGGAGCGAGCGATCCACCAGGCCGGTCAGTTTCGCTTGGATCGGGAGCCACAATACTATCTATCGAAGTCAAAGTACCGTTCCATACCCATGAGTAGACTGCAACGCACCAAAGTCAACGCGCTCCTCGGCAATGGTCAAAATCCGGAACATCTCCTGTCTCCTCGACAACTGAAGATGCTGCAATCTCCCGGGCAAGAGGTCAAGTACAGCAGGGATGACTGGATGCAGTTGTTGCTTGCGGTAGATTAGCGAATCAATCAGGAGTACGGCACTTAAGCGATATTTTTCGGGTAAGAAAAGTGTGGGTGCATGATGATCGCCATATGAATTTTTGAGATGCATCATACTAATTGGTACAATATATTTTATACCTTAGGGTATTATACCAAGAAGTATAAAATGAAAAGTCCCTTTGTATTTGGCGCAACGGTGAGTTCTGACGCGTTTACCAATCGCACCAGTGAGTCAGCTCGCTTATACCAAAATCTTATAAATGGCATCAACACTATCATCATTTCACCCCGTAGATGGGGTAAGTCTTCACTTGTCGAGCATGTCCTGAAAAAGGTAAAAGACGACGACAACGAGATTTTGCAAGTGCACCTAGATCTTTTTGCCATTCATTCCGAAGATGAATTCTTACAGGAGTTTGCTCGTAAAGTGCTATTGGCCGTTAGCAGAGAATGGGAGGACTGGTCGAGAAATTTGGGAGAAATATTTCAGAAACTGATCCCACGCGTGGTTCTCTCAACCGATATGGGAGATTTCGGTTTGGAGTTCAATGTGCAAGATCTGCAAAGACATAAGGAAGAGATTTTGAATTTGCCAGAATCTCTTTGTCGTAAAAGGAAGACGACAATGATTATTTGCCTGGATGAATTTCAAAATATTAGAAACTACCAAAATGGAGCACAGCTTGAAAAGACAATGCGCTCGTATTGGCAACGCCACAAAGAAGTGACTTACTGCTTGTACGGTAGCAAAAGACATATGATGCAAGAGATTTTTGACAATTCGTCCAATCCATTTTATCGTTTCGGAGATATCTTGATGCTCAGCCGTATTTCGGCGACAGATTGGGTTGACTTCATTGAGAAGAAATTCAGGGAAACCAAAAAGAAAATCAAACCTGCGGTAGCTCGAGAGATTGTTGATCTGGCAGATAGACATTCATGGTATGTACAACAATTGGCCCACTTCACTTGGATCAGATCTAATCCAGTAGCCAAAGAAGAGGCTGTCCTCATGGCCTTCACGGAGATAGCAGATAGCCAAAAACCTTTTTTTCAGCTAATAATCGACAAACTAAGTCGAACCCAGATCAACCTTCTGAAAGCCTTACTGGCTGATGAAGAGCAACTAACAAGCCGAAAGGTAATGTCTAAATACGGTATCGGTACACCCAACAATGTACGCAAGAACCTCACTCGATTGCAACATGAAGATATTGTTGACAAGACGGATGGCCGTTACCTTTTCTTGGACCCCATATTCAAGTACTGGTTAGAAAAAACGTATTGATCAGAACTCTCTAACTCTTTGTACCTTGACAAGCCGATTTTAACCCATCGCTAACAGAAAATGCGAACTTAACTCACGAAGCGACTGTTTTAACTGACATAATCCAGCAACGATGAATATAAAAGGTCTCTCTCTCATTACACTCATGCTTTTCTCAAGCCTGGCCCTTACGGCGCAGGATCATGCGCCCGTCGATGTGGTCGATGTAGCGGCTCCCGATACCGAGGTAAAGGCAGAGAAGCAAGAAAACATGTGGAAGAAACTTTCTAAAATCACCTTCACCAAGCAGTATGATGAGCTGATGGGTTTTAAGGTTGATATCCCTGTTTTTAGTGAAGAGATCAAGGCTATGGAAGGCGAAGAGGTCACCATACGAGGATACATTATCCCCGTAGAAGGATACAAGAGCCACAAAGAATTCATCTTTTCAGCCTACCCCTACAGCATGTGTTTCTTCTGTGGTGGTGCCGGGCCTGAGACTGTTATGGAGGTCTATTCGACCGAAGAGGTCGAATACACTGCCGAGCAAGTGACGCTGAAAGGCAAATTGGAGCTCAATGCAGACGACATAAATCGGCTCATGTATGCACTCAATGATGCCATCATTGTTGAGGACGACGAAGAAAACTGAGACGCCCAAATTCTCGGGTAAACCAAGAACATGTTTCCAACGTATGACGTGATTGTAGTCGGCGCCGGTCATGCCGGTTGCGAAGCTGCTGTTGCTGCAGCCAATATGGGCTCGCGCGTGCTGCTAGCTACCATGAACATGCAGACCATCGCTCAGATGTCATGCAATCCTGCCATGGGTGGCGTAGCCAAAGGTCAGATCGTACGTGAAATTGATGCCTTAGGAGGCAACAGTGGCATTGTGACCGATCACACCATGATCCAGTTTCGCATGCTCAATAAGTCAAAAGGGCCTGCCATGTGGAGCCCTCGGGCCCAAAGTGACCGTATGCTTTTTGCGCGAAAATGGCGCGAGATGCTAGAAGCGAATGAGCGGATCGATTTTTGGCAGGAGATGGTCACTGGAGTAGTGGTCAAAGATGGACGAGTACAAGGTGTGCACACAGGCATGGGTATTGAAATTCCATCCCACAGCGTGGTACTCACCAATGGTACCTTTCTCAACGGCATCATCCATATCGGCGAAAAAAAGTTTGGCGGTGGCCGAGCCGGAGAAAGAGCGGCGACTGGCATTACCGCACAGCTTGAAGGGCTGGGATTTGAGGCTGGGCGCATGAAGACAGGTACCCCACCACGGATTGATGGGCGGACGATAGACTGGGATATACTTGAGCTGCAACCGGGCGACGAAGAGCCGGGAAAATTTTCGTACACAGAGACACCAGCTCTCGTGAAGCAACGCCCCTGCCACATTGCCTATACCAATGCTCAGGTGCACGAAAAACTGCGTACTGGCTTTGACCGCTCACCGATGTTTAACGGGCGAATTCGTGGAGTCGGACCACGTTACTGTCCGAGTATCGAAGACAAAATCGACCGCTTTGCCCAGCGTGATCGACATCAATTGTTTGTCGAGCCCGAAGGCTGGGACACCTGCGAGGTGTACCTCAATGGGTTTAGCTCTTCCTTGCCGGAAGATGTCCAATACCAGGCACTTCAGATCATTCCTGGTTTTGCAAAGGCTAAAATGTTTCGGCCGGGGTATGCGATTGAGTACGATTATTTTCCTCCCACCCAGCTTAAAGCCAACCTCGAAACCAAATTGGTGCAAGGCTTATTTTTTGCCGGACAGATCAATGGCACCACAGGGTACGAGGAGGCCGCTTCACAAGGCCTCATGGCTGGGCTCAATGCGCACCTCGCGGTGGCAGAAGAAGAGCCATTTATTCTCAAACGTTCGGAAGCATACATCGGTGTACTGATCGATGATTTGATCAACAAGGGCACCGATGAGCCGTATCGCATGTTTACCTCACGAGCTGAATATCGAATCTTGCTGCGTCAGGACAATGCAGATTTGAGACTCACACCACGAGTGCAAGCGATAGGTATGGATGGTTTGGACGAGCGTATGCAGCACGTCTCGGAGCGCACCGATGCCGTTGCCGACATTTCAAATTACATGCATGATCTGAGTGTAACACCCGACGAGGTCAATCCCATTTTAGCCGCGATCGATTCGGCTCCGATCAATCAGAAAATGAAATTGCATAGTATTCTCGTGCGCCCGCATATGAATACGAAATTAATTATGGAGTATCTGCCACAAGTTGCTGAATATTTAAATAAATACGATTCTGAAACGCTGCTGCTCGCCGAAGTAAATATTAAATATGCAGGCTACATTAAAAAAGAAGAAGAGCTGGTCGATAAAATGAATCGGCTCGAAGACGTACACCTCCACCAAGATTTTAATTACCAGGAACTACCGTCGCTTTCTTCTGAAGCCAAAGAAAAACTCAGCAGCATCAGGCCACGTACCATCGGACAAGCCAGCCGCATAAGTGGCGTGTCACCCAGCGATATTTCTGTATTGTTGGTGCATGTTGGGAGGTAAATTATTTTTTCCAAACGTAGCACGCAAGGAATCGACGCCGTCCCTGTGCAATCCACTATCTGACATTATTAACCATGCACTATTAATTATTTTCTAAAAAATCACCCAGGCTCCATCAATAATTCATCCAATTTGCCCAGTAATGTTTTACTGTGTAGGTTTTTGGCGACAATTTTTCCGTCACTATCTACCAATAAATTAAAGGGAATAAATGTGACATTAAAATCAGTAGCCTGTTGTGATTGCCAGCCCTCGACATCAGAAACATGCGGCCAGTCGAGCTCGTGTTTTACAATTGCACTTTTCCAGCGGTCGGCGTTCGAATCAAATGAAACGCCAAAAACCCCAAAGCCACGATCTCCATATTTTGTCAATGCATCCTTGATATCTGGAATCTGCAAAATGCAGGGACCACACCAGGATGCCCAAAAATCTATTAATGTATAAGTGACCAAGTGATCCTTGATGTCAATCATTTTGCCTGTGGTATCTTTTTGCACGAGTGCTGGGATGGTTGAGCCGATGGCGACGCTGCGGTAGCGACTTACTTTATCTTCCATCACCTTGGTCATTCGTAGATCGGGATGCGCGGTCTTAAAGTTTGCGACCAATTCTTCCAGAACATCTACTTCTTCATCGCCGGTCCAGCGCAAGACAGTGCCAAAAAGGGCGGGAGATGTACCAATGTTTTTGTGGGTGTAGTCGAGCAGCTCCTGACGATGCTGTTTGCTCACATTAACATATTCTTCCACGGCGGCTATTTCGGCTTCTTGATCCTTGATCTCAGAGGCTTTCGTCATTTTGTCGTAAGCCGGTTTGATCAGTCGTTGGTTTGACTCTATGCGAAAGCGGTCGTAGTCTTGCAGCAGCGCCGAAGCCGGTGTTCCCGAAAGTTTCAACTCTCCATTGCGCCTCCCTTCTGCATCGATGACGACATTGCGATCCTCAGGATCAAGCAGCACTGTAACTGTCTGCCGTCCTGGAAACCGCAGCTGAAACAGATCCGGCTCAGTGAGATCAAAAGAGAGCAGATAGGTGCCGTCGCCGCCCATTTCGGCGGTATCGATCGATGTCCGTCCCTGAGAAATGGGGTCAAAGCGATTGAGTATCACATAAGGAAACTCATTGTCCAATTGACTTACGGTGCCTGTGATCTGGTACGAATCATCGGATTCCGTCGGTGCTGTGGTCTGACAACTCACCATCAATAAGGACAGGACAAAGAGGAGTATATGATGCTTATTCATGGATTGGCTAATTTCTTGCGAAGATAACGTGATCTCCTAGCTGCAGAGTGTAATTTATCGATTCATTTTGCAGTCCTGCGGTACCGCGGGATGACATAAGGACCGGCAGATCCCATTGAGTTATTTATCTTAAGGTACCAACGAAAACTGGTTCTGCGATTATCGGAGGCACCCTCAGTACAAATGAAAAATTAGGAATCACATGCACATAAACGAAAATTCTGCCAGATCACGCCGTAAGTTCTTTCGCAATGCTTTTGCCGGGTTGGCAGTAGGCTCATTGGCCATACCTCGGGCGGCGGCAGTGCATCAGGAAGAAGAGATGGATGCTACTGGCTCTGCGCCAGTACTTGTAACTCGCTTAGAGACCTTTAAGGTTAAGCCACGCTTCCTCTTTCTTAAAATTCACACCGACGCTGGGGTGATTGGATTGGGAGAGCCGATCACGGAAGGTCGGGCCGACACTTGTGCAGCTGCTGTGCAAGAAATTGCTAAGTATCTGGTTGGTAAAGATCCGCGAAAGATCACGCATCACTGGCAGGCTATCTATCGGCATTCCTTTTATCGAGGTGGCCCAATCTTGACCAGTGCCCTTAGTGGTGTAGAGCAAGCACTCTGGGATATCAAAGGAAAATTGCTTGGACTGCCGATCTACGAAATGCTGGGTGGTCCCACTCGCGATAGAATTCGGGTGTATGCGCATGCTCGCAGTCCCGAAGCAATCAAGGCTGCCAAAGCGAAAGGTTTTACCGCCTTTAAGACGGGCGTGAAAAATGGCCGCCAATCGGGAATCATAGCCAACCTGGGGTTTATCACGGAGGCGGCAGATCACTTTGCATCGCTTCGTGAGGTAGTCGGTCCAGATGCCGACATAGGCATTGACTATCATGGCGCCCTTAGCCCACAAAACGCAGCATTACTTACCAAGGCCATAGAGGAATATCAACCCTTTTTTATTGAAGAGCCCATCAACTGTCAGAACGTAGATGGCATGGCCGAGCTGGCGCGCAAGACGCATATACCGATTGCAACTGGTGAGCGTATTTTTACCAAATGGGGATTTCGGGAGATTCTGGAAAAAGGTGCCGCCTCGATCTTGCAGCCAGACCTTTGCCATGCCGGAGGTATTTTCGAAGGTCGCCTTATTGCGGGCATGGCCGAGGCGTATTATGCATCCGTTGCTCCGCACAATCCATTGGGGCCCATATCGCTAGCGGCCGGCTTGCAACTTGCCGCGTCGATTCCAAATTTCCTTTGTCAAGAACAAGTCACCCTGGGTGAGGGATATATTAAGGAGCCCTTTATCGTGCACGATGGTCACATACCGCTACCGACCAAACCAGGTCTCGGCATCGAGCTGGACGACGAAGCGCTGGCCGATAAAATGGGACATGACTGGCGCAATCCCGAAACGTACTTGGATAGTGATGGCAGTGTGGTGGATTGGTAATCCTTAATTAATGATTAATAGGGAATAATAATTACGAATTTCCCCCGCTGGCGAGTAGGGCTACTCACATATTTTTTTTTAAATATGATAAGAATTAATCAATGCTAGGCAGGGTTCGATGGCATCACGCACATGTAGTCCACCCCCGCCAGCGGGGGACATGGGTTCGTCTTCGTCATGGCATTGTGTTGGTAGAGAA
>CAJQNM010000590.1 GCA_905479665.1 uncultured Saprospiraceae bacterium | reverse complement strand
ACGCTTTCGAGTATTTTTAACCGAAGTACGATCGATGTGACTCAGCAAGGCATTCGAATCAAGACCAAGCCTTTTGGGAAATGGGGGGCAGCGGATCAATATTTTGATCGTGCAAGCATCAAACATTTTTCCGTGGGGAGGTCTGCTAAGCATTTCAAAACCGGCGGTAGCATGGCCTTAATTATGCATCTTGCCAACGGAAAAAAAGTGCCTCTTTTAACTGGGGTAGATAAAGCATCTTTGCAGTACCTCGACGAGGAGATTGAAAAATATCTCGGAATAAAATAATTCGCATTAATTATTGGGAGCAAAAAATCCGGAACAAAATAAACTCGCAGGTTCACTTGTCTTCGCTCTTAGTTTACTCGAAACCAGCTAGTTGAGTCGTCAACCTTGATGTCGGGGTAGCTCGGGCACTATTTTGCTCTATTCGGATTTTTTCACCCCCAATCCTTAAAATTCGTAAGGCGGAATAATTACCAAGTATCGTCTGAAATTTGATATCACTGTTGTCTCTGTCCGCAAGAACCAGTTCTGTAGTACAATTTCTTAATCAAGCTAGGTCACAACTCGAGAAAAACGAAAGAGCATTTCATGAGTGTTCTAGGCGTAATGAATTGACTATAAGTGACTTAACAAAAACAATATTTGGTTTTGAGTTTTATTAAGAGTGTCATTGAGTAAAGAAAGTTGAGTTAATCATTAATTATTTACCTCCGTAATTTTCGAAAGGGTGATTTTTTTCCGCGCTTTCTCTTATCCTTTTTCTTCTGAAGATTGCTAGACTCCTGTTTTGGTTTCCAGAAGGGCTGCCGCACTTCATTTTTGTCATTGCGGCCAGACCTGGCACGCTGCGCTTCATTTTGGCGTGCCTGGGCCTGCTTCTTACGTCGTGATTGCAAGCGCTTGATAAAGACGTAGCGCAAACTGATCGCTGTCTCGGAATGAAAACTGCGCCCCCCACCACTGTCCAGATGCACCATCGGTCGGTAATCCCAGGAGACATTAATGCGACCCAAGGTGAGCTCAGCTCCCGCTACGCCGGTGATGCCGTTGAGCGTGGTCTTATTTTCTTCAAAATCGTAAATCCAACGGTGATGGATGCCTCCACCCATAAATAGGTTGGCATTTTTGGTAATCAGAGAATTGTGAATTTTTCCGACGAGAGAAAATGTACTGACATCACCAGCGACAGCACTACTCAAGACCGCTTCAGCAGTAATCCTTTCCAAGAGGCGTTGTTGCACAGAGATACCCCAGGCAGGGCCCATGCGAATACCAGCCGTAGTAATGTATGCCTGACAGGAAAGTAAAAGTGGCAGGAGGATACCTGCTGTGGTAAGCGCAAATCGAAACATTGGGATATGATTTTTAGATATTTGCAATACACTATAGTCGCCATAGTTGAAAAAAGGTTGCATGTTTTAAAGGTTTGATAATTTGCAGGCATGCAGTTTCTTAGTCGCCTGAGCGATCTTGGCCATTTTTATTACGCGGCCAAAACACTCCACGACCTTCATTCTCCCGCTCTTTTCGCACTGGTACAGGCCATTTTCGACCCTGCACATGATCATGCTGATTTTAACAAACTGGAAAGCTTGCGCAAGCAACTAGTGAGCAATCAATCTCCATTGGAGCTGGAGACTAGAGGAGCTCCGTCTGGCGTGCAGAAGAATGCCCTACGCACCTTTGCCGAGGAAGCTTCTGGATCATTGTTGCCATCATTTCAGGGCAAATGGCTCTATCGTCTCGTCCATCTGCTTCAGCCCAAGTGTATGCTGGAGATGGGTACATCCTTCGGGGTGAGTACGCTCTATCAGCACTTAGGGGCAATGACCTCTGAGATGGTGACGATATATGGTGAGCCAGAGAATGCCAAGATAGCTGCCCAAAACTTTAGCGCCTGGCCAGAGATAGCCAAGATTGAGCAAATCATTGGTCAGTTTGAAGATGTGCTGCCACATCTCTCACAAACCTTTGACTATGTATTTATTGATGGCGACCGCCGCATCGGTTCTTTGCTGCTCTATATGGATCTTCTGCAGGCCAAGACGAGTGCAGGGACGGTCTTTGTGCTACGCGACATCCACGGGTCTCAAGAGATGTATAGTGGATGGAAACAAGTGCTCAAATTGCCTTACATCAGAGCCAGTATCGATCTTTTTCATTTCGGCATCTTGCTCACTGACCCAGGCATAAGCGAGAAAGAACATTTGCAAGTCGTACCTGCCTGGATGAAGCCTTGGCGATTGGGGATCTGGGGTTGACTAACCATCTGAGCTTCGGAATCCAATAGTCTTTCGGTTGAATACAAACTGATCCGTGGTGTTATCAAATTCCTGGACGTCTGCCAGGACAATCATATCTTCATCTGTACGATCCTTCTTATCGATGGAGGCAAGTCGTAGATTTTGATTGCGAATGGCCTGATCTACGACCGTGCGAACCGTGCGGGCATTACCGAAATAGCGATCTCGGAACTGATGCAGAAAACTAAGGTACTCACGCATGTGAGTGCGAGCTTCTTCATTGAGCTGATAGCCCTTGTCACCTAGCATCTTTTTGGTGATGCTAAACAATTCTGCAGGTGAGTAGTCTTCGAATCTAAGGATCTTGTCAAATCTTGATCGCAGGCCTGGGTTTGCCTTGAGAAAGGTCTCCATATTGTCTGGATATCCAGCGGCAAAAACAAAGAACTCTCCTCTATTGTCCTCCATCCTTTTGAGAATGGTTTGGATCACCTCATTGCCGTAATCCGCTCCAGATTGGGCAGCACGTGAAGTGAGGGCATAGGCCTCATCGATAAATAGCACGCCGCCCATTGCTTCGTCTAGCTTTTCAGTGGTCTTGATTGCCGTCTGACCGATGTAGCCAGCCACCAGACCTTGACGATCGGTTTCGACCATGTGCCCACGTTCCAGAATTCCAAGAGCCTTGTAAATTCTCGTCAGGATGCGGGCGACGGTCGTCTTGCCGGTACCAGGATTGCCAATAAATACGGTGTGCAAATTGAAGGTGTACAGGACATCCTTGCCAATGGAGCGATGGTAACTGACCAGTTCAACCAGTTCGCTGATTTCTTTTTTGATCGCCTTCATTCCAATCAAGGAATCCAGTTCCTTCAGAGAATTTGCCAACAACTCTTTGTCCACAGGGATTTTCGGGAGAAACCGATCAGACTTCAGCTTGATGTTCACGACATCATCCAGCGTCACTGTACGGAATGCATCTTTACTCAGGCTATCTATATTTTTCTTGCGAATGATGCGCAGGCCCAGATTTATCTTTGCCTTCTCGATCAGATCGTCGACGAAGCGAGCATTGCCAAAGGTGTAATCTCTGCGTCGGAAAGCCTCGGTGATCATCTCATTTAGCCTGCGCTGGGCAGCGGCAGTCAGTTTTACATCTTTCTTCTTACATGCATACTTGGCGATTTGAGCAAGCTCCTGAGGCAGGAAATCTGCAAACTGGTACACTAGATTAAAGCGAGACTTCAACCCGGGGTTTGAGTTGAGAAAATGCTTCATTTCGCGAGGATATCCGGCTGCTACGATTGCAATGTCGCCTTCGCCATTTGACATCTCTTTCATGAGGATCTCAATCACCTCCCTGCCAAAATCTTTGGTGTCGTCATTGGTTCGTGCAAGTGCATAGGCCTCGTCAATGAAAAGAACTCCTCCCCTCGCCTTCTGAATCGCCTCCTTGACCTTTGGGGCGGTTTGACCGATGTACTCACCGACCAGGTCTACTCGGTCCACCACGTGCACGTGTCCAGATGACAATAGCCCCATTTTTTGATAGATGCGCCCCATCATCCCGGCGACCGTGGTCTTACCTGTTCCGGGGTTTCCGATAAAAACGGAGTGGATATTGATCGATTCTTCTTCGGCAAATCCCTTCTCTCGCCGCAACTGTAAAAACTTGATGTACTGTGCGTGATCGCGTACTTGCTTCTTGATCTGTTGCAGCCCGATGAGGGCATCCAATCGCGCTAGCGTCTCTTCAAAACTAGTTTCTATATCAGCGTCGGGGGCCATGATGAGTGGCAGCCGCACATTGGGCAACCGCACCTGAGGGAAACCGGCCACAAAGTCGTCCTCGACCGTAAACGGTATCACGGCAAGGAGTCGATCCATAAACACCAGCTCTAAGGTGTAGTGGCCTTTGCGCCAGGAGCCTTGATGATTGCTGCCCCAGCCGGCGGTGATGGTGACGAGCTCCTCATCTTTCTTGATATTTTGCAGCCGAACCACCTGGCCCTTGAGTTCGCGGGCACCATTGTAAAATTTGCTGAAGAGCTCGCATTGCCACTTCTGTCCTAAATTACCATTCTTAAAGATGAACTCGCCGTAGATGTAGCGA
>CAJQNM010000589.1 GCA_905479665.1 uncultured Saprospiraceae bacterium | reverse complement strand
ACCAAAATAAGCTTTTTGACCTCGTCAACCGGCCAGCCAGTGTCAATAAAGTAGTCGGTCGTCTCTGGCACTTTCTTTCGCTCTTCCGGTTTCATGATATGAATCGGTTTGGAGCCCATTACTCCCATCACATCCTCCTTTCCATGTATGATCACCCGTTGTGCCGTAAGGGTTTTGGGGTCAAAGCCCCCCAGGGTATGAAACCGCAGAAAGCCATCGTCCTCAATGTGAGTCACTATAAAACTGATTTCATCCATATGGGCAGCGATCATAAGTCGCTTCTCACCTGTGCCGCTCTTGATCGCAATTAGGTTTCCCATTGCATCTGTCTCGACTTCGTCCACCAGGTCTTTCACTTCTGCCATGACCAGGTCCCTGATGCGCAATTCATATCCCGGAGCTCCGGGCGTCTCACAGATCTTCTTCAATAAATCAAACTTCTCCATAGTCTTTTACTCAACTTTGTGCAAGGAGGTAATTTAAAACATTTTGCCAGCGTTCATGATGAAATTAGCTACGTTTGTTTTGAACACAGCGGGATGTCATTGATTAAACAATTGGCGGGAGAAACTGCCATTTATGGTGTTAGTACCATTCTTCCGCGCATTTTGCACTATGCTGTTTTTACCATCTATCTCACCAAACGGGTCTTTGCAAACGAACAGGGGCAATATGGTATTTATGCCGATCTCTATGCGTATGCCGCACTACTGCTTATCCTTTTCACCTACCGGCTAGACACCGCTTACTTTCGCTTTGGCCATTCCGGTGCTGAGGAAAAAACTGTCTTTTCCACTGGAGTTCTGACCTTGTTGTCGACTTCCTTTGTTTTCGTCCTCTTTCTGATTTTCACACAAAATTCAATCGCGAATGTCTTGAGATATCCGGGAGAAGGACATTACGTGGTTTACTTTGCCCTAATCATCGGTCTTGATGCATTGAGCGCTTTGCCCTTCGCCCGGCTACGGCTTACCAATCAAGCACGCAAATTCGCCATAATCCGAATACTCAGTGTGATCATCAATTTGGCACTGGTATTTTTCTTCCTAGAGCTATGCCCCCGATTGCTGGATGCTGGATACACCCAGATCAGTAACATATATGATCCGACACGAAAATTAGACTTGCTTTTTGTATCCAACTTAGTGGCCAGCTTGGTTGTTTTCCTCTTACTGTCGCCTCAGCTACGGTTCGTCAAGATCAAACGTTTTTCGCGCAAGGTGCTGGTTCGAATGCTGCACTACTTGCTGCCCCTCATCGTAGTGGGTCTGGCCGGCGTGTTTAACCAATCTTTTGCAGTCCCTTTGATCAAATATTTACTGCCTGTGGGAGATGTCAGCGCAGAGATGGGCATCTATGCTGCGGCAGCTAAACTGGCGATCCTGATGAATTTATTCACAGTAGCATTTAATTACGCAGCAGAGCCTTTTTTCTTTAAGCAATCCGTCAAGGATACTGCCAGGGACACCTATGCCCAAGTGGGTAAAGCCTTTGCGATGGTCGCAAGTACCGTGCTCTTAGCGATTCTATTATACCTCGATCTAATCCAGTACATGATTGGCGCAAATTACCGCTCCGGGCTTTCTATCGTCCCAATATTACTAGTGGCATACTGGTTTTTGGGTATGTACTACAATTTGTCTGTCTGGTACAAAATCACTGACAAAACGAAGTACGGGGCTGCTTTTTCTCTGGTGGGCGTGGCACTCACACTTCTTGTCACGATAGTATTAATTCGTGATCATGGCAAAGAGGCCTTGGCCTGGGCAGCGTTGGCTTGTTACGTATCCATGACGTTGCTGGCCTATATTTATGGTCGAAAGCACTATCCCGTGCCCTATCCACTCAAACGTATTTTCTTCTATTTATTTCTTGCGCTGGGTATTTACTTCTTGCACACAAGTATCACTTCAGAGATTGTCAGCATGCCGATTCGATTGACTTGGAGCACAGTATTATTGCTGGTTTACCTAGGGGCGATTTACCTTCTTGAGAAAAAGCAGCTTAAGGAATGGATCCAATCTTAAAATAGATATCGGATCATATCATAGATGTACACGCGGTTTTTAAATAATAAAACCAATGCTGCGATCGCAGCAAAAGCAATGACCACCTTCGTATTGCGGGCTATACGCTTGCGCTTCTCTTGTCTGCTCTCGTAGCGATATTTACTGTATGCCATCTATGCGTAAGTTGCCTTTCATGTACGTTACCGCATGTCCGCCCAGCAATACTCGATCTCCTTTTAACTCACAGTGTACTGTTCCCCTTCGCGCAGAACGTTGCTGAGCAATCAGTTTATCCTTGCCAAGTCGCTCTGCCCAAAAAGGTGTGAGCAAGGTGTGAGCCGATCCGGTGACAGGGTCTTCGTCAATCCCATAGCGTGGGAAGAAGCAGCGACTCACAAAGTCCACTTCTAGTCCCGGAGCCGTAACCAGCAGACCACGCGCATCGACCTGTTTCAGCCTTCGCAGATCGGGCTTGAGATCATCAAGGGTGCTTTGTGAATCAACTAGAGCCAGAAAATCTTCCTCTCCACGGACCACCTGAATCGGAACAAACCCAAGTATTTCCACCATCTCTTCGTGCGAATCGTCGGCCGACGTGTATGAATTCGTTGGAAAATCCATTTCGTAAAGACCACCCTCCCTGCGAGTCACGGTAAGCGGACCCGAGAGACTCTCAAAAATGATCTGGTCTGCGCCGTATCCCAAATGGCTAAATAGGACATGCGCACTGGCCAGCGTGGCATGACCACACAGACGCACCTCAGCGACGGGCGTAAACCAGCGTAGGCGGAAGTTTCCCTCTTCGGGGACAACGTAAGCCGTCTCCGCCAGGTTATTCTCCATCGCGATTTGTTGCATCAATTCATCCGATAGCCATTCGTCTCTTACAATCACGGCAGCGGGATTACCTGCAAATAGCCTATTGGCGAATGCATCGACCTGATACATTTCTATGTCCATCCGTAAACGATATTAATTATTAGAAATCGAGTCCTAGTGAAAAATGAATTTTGGGATCTTGAATCAGGCGGGTCTCTACCCCCCAGGCATAATCCAGTCGCAAGAAATAACCAAACAGCTGCGTACGTACACCGACGCCATAGCCGGCGACAAGCGGATCGCGAAAATAATTTACTTGCAAAAAAACTGTTGGCGGGTTGGAGAGTTCGAGAATATTAATCGGGTTTTCTTCGTCAAAAGGTGATATGCCTTCCCAGGCAGCTCCGATGTCAGCAAATCCCACAATTTGCAGGTGGCGTAAAAAGGAAAGTCGGATCGGTCGCCGAGAAAGATATTTAATTATTGGTATGCGCAGTTCTGCATTGATCAGCGCAAAAGTTGAACCATTGCGAATGTTGTAGTCAAACCCACGTAAATTGGGCGTAATGGTTTGGTACGCAAAATTTCCCTGCGGCTGCGGGATATCCTGATTGAATTTTGGTATGAGCGTATTGTCCGAACCACCCAAGTAATAAAGGACCTTTTCTGATCCAAAAGAAGTGCCTGCCGCTCCACGCAGAGCCAGTACGGAGTGCTTTCCAAAATTGAGGTAGTGGCGAGCATCCAAACTCAACACCGTCATAAAGCCCTGAGAAAAACTCACCTTAAGAGGATTTGTATCAACAATAAATCGCTTTACAGCTTCTATCGAAAACTTAAATTTTGTGCCTGATCTAATATTAAGGTCAATATCCAAAGCATTGTCAAAAACATAATCCAATCTAATTCCGATACGCTGACTGGTCAGGTTGGGTTGATCAATGGAGGCACGGTCTGTGGCCAGAAAGGTAAATTTATCCTGCCGCAAAGTCGCGGTTGCTCGCAGGCTGTTGTATATATCGAGTGGATATTTGAGGCGATAGTGTCCGAGCAAGACCGTATTGCGGGTACGCTGCGGATCGGTTCCGTTCACCAGTTGATTGTCAGTAAGGGATTTACGATAAAATGCATATTGTCGATCTATACGTCTCTTGTTATCATCAAAAACTAAAAAATATTCGGTGCCATTAAATGATGTGGGAAATCGAACTCCTCCTTGAAAAGCATAGTCCTCAAACAAGTCTTTAAATTCGGCTTTAAGTAAAATACCCGGAGGCACCGGCTCGAATTCTTCCTTAAATCCGGCATAACTATCCAGCCCTCCAAACAGCAAGCTGTTGTCAACATTTGTGGTCAGATTATGTATCTGAAATTTGAGGCGGTAGGGAATAATCCGAAGGCGATCAATCTCTGTATTCTCCAAGATGCGGCCTCGGCGATCGAGAAAAGATGTCGTATTGAGTGGCCTGCTGTCCCGCAGTTCATTTTGCATGATGCGTTCAGTCTTTTCCGAGTCCATATCGGCGAATTCACTCTGGAAGAGGTATTGACCTCCGTCACCACTACTGCGAATAACTTCCTCTTGGCTGTAGTCTTTTTCAGAGGAAGGCAACCGCTCCTCCTCTTGGTTATCCGATGTTGGCTTTTCCTCCTCCTTTGGAGTCTGAATTCTTCCTGTTGGGGCGGCGTCGGAATAAACCAGATCCTCTTCTATAATGCGGAAATCTTCTCCGACCTTATATACCTCTGCAGACTTTCCTCTTGTTGACGATACATCGTACTCAATAATATTGCGCAGTTGGTAGGCGCTGCGTTGATCAACCAAGCCGTAGCCGGACGTTTCAATTTCGCGCACAGAGATAATGGTCGAATCGTCTGGTGCGACCAGTGTTTTGGCGAGAACCAACGTGTCTCCATTAGTATAAATCACTTCTCGCTTTTCTGAAACAGTCGTAGGAGTGAGATTGGCAGTCTCGCGATTTGTGACTCCATTTGCATCCGATAGAAAAGACAATGAGGCCGGTCCAGTAGGAACAGGGTTGCGCAAATTAATTTCTTCAGAACGAGACAACTGGAATAGTCCCATTTTTTCTCCGACTTGTTTCAGCATAAACAAGTTAAAATTGGCAAATGGCAAGATCGTGTCTAAAGATGTCTTTTGCTGAATAGGATCGGGCCTATTTGAGGCAAAAACAATTGCATTGGTCCCGTCCTCCATCGCCATTATTCTCACTTCAAGATCATCGTAAATATCTTGCGTAAAGGGTGTGGACTGACGAGTATTCGTTTTGTAGAGAAATAAGTCCACCATACCATTAGAGAGAGCGGAAAAGACCAAGTCCCGATCATTGAGGATATCCATCGAATAGATGCGATCATAGCGTTCGGGAATAATCTGCTTCATGACATCACCCGTCTGTAGGTCATGAAATTCCAGCCAGATTTCATTGCGTGCTTCATACAAGATAAAGAGCCCATTGCTGTTTGGGTGCCAGGCCAGCGATGGATAGTCAACATCGGTCTCCTGAATATTATTCCGGAATCCATGCTTGAATATTTTCTCTTGTTCCCCTGTCTCTAGGTTCTTCAGTATAATCCGAGTTTTGCTGATTTGATTATCTACAATAGCGAGATAAGTGCCATCGGGACTGTAGCGCAATTCAGTGATTGGCACTTTTTTGCGCTTCTTATACCGGACGACTCCTGTGGCATTTTGCTCATCGATGAGCA
>CAJQNM010000588.1 GCA_905479665.1 uncultured Saprospiraceae bacterium | reverse complement strand
TTGGAAGAGGTAGTGGTAAAAGCTGTGCGGCCACTAATTGAGCTGGCACCAGATAGAACAATATTTAATGTGGAAGGTAGTGTGAATGCTACTGGAAGCGATGCACTTGAATTATTGCGACGGGCACCTGGTGTCATGGTTGATAACAATGACCAGATTATGGTGCTGGGGAAAACGGGAGTGCAGATTTACATTGATGGGAAGCCATCTCCCTTGGCTGGTCAAGACTTGGCGCAGTACTTAAGGACGCTGCAGTCTTCTGACATTGATGCCATTGAAATAATAACCAACCCTTCGGCTAAATATGACGCGCAGGGGAATGCAGGAATTATTAATATACGATTGGTAAAAGATAAGAGCCTCGGCACCAATGGCTCACTCACCCTCGGAGTAGGCCGAGGTCTACAAACCCAAGTAAATGGATCGGTTACCCTCAACCATCGTGGAAAGAAGCTAAATGTGTACGGAACCTACAGCCATCTTGATGGTGCCTGGGAAAATCATAATAATTTTTATCGCTTGCAAAGTGCTTCTTTTTTTGATCAGAAGGGCATCAATTTGCATGAAAACGTGAATAGAAATATGCGTCTAGGCGTCGATTGGTCGATCTCGAAAAAAAGCACTGTTGGGTTATTGGCTAAAGGAGGAATTAATAATTGGAAGAATAACTCCAGTAGCCGGGCGCAAATTGGCAGGCAGCTTGAAGGCGTCGTCGGCAGTGTCTTGCTTGCTGGCAATCGTGGAATTGGTGATCGAGATAATTTTAATATGAATCTAAACTATGTTTATCGAGGGAGTGATTCTAAAAAGCTAAATGTTGATTTGGACTATGGCAGCTTTCGCAATGATGAAGATTCATATCAACCGAATACCTATTGGAATGCGGATGAAACTCAGATTCAATCATCCCGCGTCTATCAGACAATCAGCCCGACCGATATAGATATCTACACAGCTAAAATAGACTATGAAACAAAATTGAGCAGTGGGCAGTTGGAGCTGGGTGGTAAGCTATCTCGCGTCAGCACCAATAATATTTTTGATTTTTTCAATATTATTGATGGTAGCCAACAACTCGATATATCGCGTAGCAATGATTTCCTTTACGACGAAAATGTGGCCGCTCTTTATGCCAATTGGCAAAGGGCTCTTTCGGACAAGTGGTCTATGCAGATGGGATTGCGCATGGAGCATACAGAATCTCGCGGAGAGCTGTTGAGTACTCAAGATGTCGATGATAAAACGGTGGTCCGCAGCTATACCGACTTGTTTCCATCCGCAAGTCTATCTTTTCAGCAAAATGATAAACATTCCTGGCGTCTAAACTTTTCTCGACGTATTGATCGCCCAAATTACCAGAACCTCAATCCCTTTGAAGATAAACTCGATGAACTTACATTTGAAAAAGGCAATCCCTTTTTGAATCCCCAATATTCTTCAAATATTTCATTGGCACATACCTATCAAGGTAGATTTATCACGACAGTCAGTTATTCTGCGATCACCGATGTTTTTACGCCGGTGGTCGATGCATTTGACGAACGATCCGCTTTTCTCACGTACATCAATCTGGCAGAACAGAAGAATATATCCTTATCCTTTGCGGCACCATTTAGTCCGAAAAAATGGTGGGATGTGTACGGTACGATGACAGCATATCGCGATACACGCTATTCAGAATTTGATGGGAAAGTAATTGATATTGAGGCCAATATTCTCAATCTGTATTTGCAAAACACGTTCGCGCTACCACATAATATTAAGTTTGAATTGTCCGGGTGGTACAATTCGCCAGGGATCTGGGGAAATTGGCTCACTTCCTCTCAATATGATGTGTCAATAGGCTTTCAGAAAAAGATCTTGAATGAAAGAGGCAGCGTCAAAGTGTCAATGAGTGATCTATTTCTTACCAACCCTTGGATCGGAGAGAGCCAGTTTGGAGATTTCTTTATGCGTGGTGGAGGAAGATGGGATAGTAGGCGGGTAAAGGTCAACTTTAAATATAATTTTGGCGCCAATCAAGTAAAATCAGCTCGAAATAGGAAGACAGGAATGGAAGATGAGACGGGCAGGATTGGGGGGTAGAAGTAAATAAATGGTTGATCGCCTTCGAGATGAAGGCGATCAACAACAAAAGTGTTTCTAACTAGTTAGCGCTAATTCGCCTGTGCATGATGAAGCTGCATATTGCGCAATTTGAGCAGTGATCGATCACGAATCTGTCTTACCCGCTCGCTGCTTAGCCCCATCTCGTCTGCAATTGTTGAGATACCTGCAGAGATCTCTCGATTTATGCCAAAATACGATTTGAGCACATGGGCTTGTTTAGGGGATAGTTGATGGAGCATAGAGTCGATCAACTTTTTTCGACTTTCATTTACCCTTAAATCATGATCGGGAGAAGGTAAAGAATCGTCAGACATCAGATTGCCTATGGTGGCATCGCTGTCGTGACCAGCAGGCTTGTCTAGAGACATGCATCGCTGATAGCTCAGAGTGACACGCTTCACCATTTCTTCACTCATCTCGGTCAGTTCCGATAGCTCCTTGTAGGAGGGTTGACGCTCGTTGTGCTGCAGAAATTTCGAATTGACTTTTTCCAGCTTGTTGTGCAGCGCGGTAAGATTCAGTGGTGTCCGGATTTTCTTGCCATTTTGGTTTATGGCGGCAATAATGGATTGTCTGATCCACCATACAGCATAGGAGATGAATTTGAACCCTCGGCTCGGATCAAAGCGCTCGGCAGCTTTGATCAACCCCAGATTTCCTTCATTGATCAGATCTGCCAAAGGGATACCGCAATTTTGATATTTTTTTGAAACAGATACGACAAACCTCAAATTGTGACGAACGACTTGTGCCAAAGCTTCTTTTCGTTCTTCTCCTGTCTTGCTGAAGAGAGAATACTCCTCCTCAGGGCTTAGCACGTCGTAGCGTGAAATTTCGGTGAAGTACTTTTCGAGTGATTTCTCCTCGCGATTAGTAACAGTTGCGGTAATTTTTAGTGCTCTCATATAAACTTAGTATTGTTTAGACATTTCATATAAGTGGTTTGGGCTGCATAATGTTCATTTTGATCAGGAAAATTTCGTTCTAATTTCATTTTTGCTCGATTCAAAGACCTTTTTGCCTATATCATTGAGGTCTGGAGCGCTGAGCAATTGCGTTCAACTTTTAGCTCTCAAGAAATAAATCACCCTCGGTTTGTAAACGGTGGGATCTCGCATTAATGCAGACAATCATCGCCAGTAGTAACGAAACCGACCATAGCCCCTGCTATGAGAGGCTCAAAGTCCAGACCCTGGAGACCGGGATATATTTTGCGGTGATGACAACGGTTGGTTGCATAAGCATTGCGTAGATATCTTGTTGGCAAACGAAATAGTAAAGTACTAGTCGGTAGCTGTGAGTCCCTGAAGTAAGCAACACAATCGATTGCGTAATTCAAGGTTTTTACTTAAATTGGTTGCATTAGCGAACAGATACCAACATTCATGGCGAGTGTTGATCCAATTTTCTCCACATAAATGACTTGAAAATGCCGAAATCAAAAAGTGTTAAGTGTGTTTTGTGGCTCTGCTGTATGATTCTCTTTTCGATGGAAATCACAGCGCAACGACAATTGACCGGGATTGTCACTGATGAAGAGCAAATGCCTCTGATAGGTGTCAACATTATCTTGAAAGGTGCAAATACCGGCACCGTGACTGAGCTGGATGGAAGCTATAGTATACTGCAAGTATATGATACAAGTAGGTTGGTTTTCAGTTACACGGGATATGATGATATCGAAGTAGTGGTGGGTAACCGAACACAAATTGATATCGCACTGAGTAGTGCGATCGCCAACCTGGATGAAATCGTAGTTGTAGGCTATGGTACATTACGTAAGAAAGACGTAACCGGTGCGGTTGCACAGATTGATGCAGCCAAAATCGCACATCAGTCTCCCAACTCCGTCACTGACATTTTGCGAGCCAATGTAGCCGGTCTGAATGTCGGTTTTGCCAATTCTCCCAAGGGAGTCAGCCAGTTGGAGGTACGTGGGAAGAATACTCTTACTGCGGGGGCAAATCCATTGATTGTTGTTGATGGCATGATCTACAACGGCGACCTCTCCGATATTAATCCTGCTGATATCGACAAAGTAGATGTGATGAAAGACGCTAGTTCGGCAGCAGTTTATGGGGCGAGAGGTTCAAATGGAGTCGTGCTTATTACCACCAAACGGGGCGAAGGCGGTGCACCCACTATTAGTTTGAGCAGCAGTATTGGCATTGCCTCCAATGCCATCGTGCATAGACCCTACGATCCCGACGGTTACGCAGCCTGGAGAACGGATGTATTCAAGAGTATAAACGTGGATCATGAGACAACGCCAGGAAAGTTTGACAACCCGGATAATCTCCCGTCAGGTGTGACACTCGAACAATGGCTTGCCTACGACGGTTCTCAGGGAGATCCAACCACGGCATGGCTTAATCGAATCGGATTTCAGGATGTGGAGATTGGCAATTATCTGGCCGGAAATAGTATCGATTGGTATGATGTCATTTTTCAAAATGGATTGAGAAACGATCACACCCTCAGCTTATCGGGGACGAAGGATGAGGTGAAGTATTATTGGTCCATCGGAAGAACGGACAACGAGGGTATCGTCGTGGGAGAGCGCTTTAAGACTCTGAGATCTAGGCTTAATCTTGAAAGCAAGATCAATAGTTGGATCACAGTAGGTGCCAACGCGCAATTTGCAGATCGAGATGAAAGCTCAGTGCCAGCAGAATGGGGGATGGTAACACGAGACTCTCCTTGGGGGTCCAACCTTTCTGATGATGGCACTACCTTGAGATTTAGTCCACAGGATGACTCTGGTGCCGGAGCTCGACACCCTTTGCTCAGGCGTACATACACTGATCGCTCGCAAAAGTTCAACACCCTCAATACCAGGCTATATACTACGATAGGATTACCCTGGGGGTTTT